>CAIMHT010000100.1 GCA_903840935.1 uncultured Chlorobiaceae bacterium | reverse complement strand
CAAGAGGAAAGACACTTACTATATGCCCTGCGGAAAAAAGAGAAAACGTCATAAAATGGCGGTACACAAGCGCAAAAAGATGCGCCGTAAGAACCGGCACAAGAAGCGCCAGAGATACCAGAATAAGTAAGTTCCGGTACTTGAGTACCTTTGTTACAGGTTGAGAATATAGCTCAGTCGGTAGAGCATCTGCCTTTTAAGCAGAGGGTCGAAGGTTCGAGTCCTTCTATTCTCACCGAATGTGTTTTTGCATTCAGGAGTACAACAAGCCCGAGTGGTGAAATTGGTAGACACACTATCTTGAGGGGGTAGCGCCGAAAGGTGTAGGAGTTCGAATCTCCTCTCGGGCACTTGTTTGTTCCAGAAAAGCCGCTTTCAAGCGGCTTTTCTGATTGTGCTGAGTTTTCTTCGACGAAGACAATGGCTGCTCACCCAAAGAGCGATATACCGGATTCAGCTTTTTTTGCCATCAGGAGAGAGCATACTATGCATATTGCCGTCTGTCTTTGTCAGGTACCCGATACCTCGTCAGTAATCAGCTTTGTTGAGGGAGTCATTGATTTCTCAAGAGTCAACGAGATGATGAATCCCTACGACGAGTATGCCCTTGAAGAGGCGGTGAGCCTTAAGGAGCGGTTTGAGGGGAGCGTTGTCACCCTTTTTTGCGTTGCTCCCCCTTCGGCCAGAGAGATGCTGCGCAAAGCTCTTGCCATGGGCGCAGATCGTGCTCTCCTGCTCAGCACCACAGAGCGTCCAGACCCCTTTCAGACGGCTCTTCTTCTCAGCCGTGTCTTTGCCGATTATTATGGAGATGCTCTCCCTGACCTTGTTTTCTGCGGCAAGCACTCGACCGATTTTCAAAGCGCCCAGGTTCCCCTGATGCTCGCCGAACTGCTTGGTATTGAATCGGTCAGCGCCATTATCAAGCTGGAGGCTTCCGCAGATTCTATCCAGGTCGAACGCGAAATTGAAGGGGGCAGAGAGTCTCTTACAGTGCACTATCCAGCACTTTTCAGCGTTGAAAAAGGGTTAAATGCTCCGCGGAAAACCACCGTCAAGGCGGTCATGGAGGCGCGAAAAAAAACGATTGATCTTTTACCGCTCACCATCAGCGAAAGCCCTTATGTCACCATCACCAGCATAAAGCCCCTCGTCAGAGAAAAAACATGCCGCTTTATGCAAGACCCGAAAGAGTTGGTCAGGCTGCTCCGGAATGAAAAAGCTCTTTTTTGAACTTATCCCTGAAACGGTACACTGAAGCAACCTGAAAAATGAGGAGTCAAGAGCGCACGATGAAAACATTTTTGGTTTTTCTGGAACAGAGGGAAGGCGTTATAAAACAGGCCTCCATCGACATCTGGAACCACGTGCAGGAGTTTGCCGCCTTACGTCCGGGCGTTGCCGTTTCGGGTATCCTTGCTGGACCGGCCAGCACTCTGCAACTTGACGGTCTGCTTGTCGGAACGGGGGTTATTTTTCATGCCAATGAAGAGGCTTTCAGGCTCTACAATCCCAGGCGTTACGCAAGGCTTGTTGCTGAGACCATGAAGAGGGAAGTTGCAACGAGCCTCTTTTTTGCTGACACGGCACTCAGCCGCGATCTTGCGCCCCGGCTTTCGGTGCGCCTCCAGGCCTCACTCCTGTCAGGATCTCCCTTTGATAATGGTATGGTTGATGGTAGTGGTTGCGCTCGATCGGTCTATTCCGGTGCTGCCATAGCTTCCTTTGTTTCGGAGCGTGCCATGAATATTTTTATTGCTACTGCACGCCGAGCCCGCTTCGCCACCACGTTCGGATCCCGGATAAGCGTTGTTGTTCTTGAGCCCGTCATTGTCACGGATGATGATCTTTTTTCGATGGTTAGCAGCATTACCATGCACAAAGGGATGCAGGATGTGGCCGAAGCAACCATTATTGTTGCCGGAGGAAGGGGGATGGGCAGTTCCGGGGGATTTTGTCTGCTCGAAGAGCTTGCGTTGCTTCTTGGTGGGGCTGTGGGGGCGAGCCGTCCGGTGGTTGATGAAGGGTGGCGCTCTCATGCTGAACAGATTGGGCAGACGGGCAAAACTGTGGCCCCGGAACTCTACCTGGCCTGCGCCATATCGGGTGCCCCCCAGCATCTTGCCGCCATAGGGTCTGCTGGCACGGTGGTTGCCATCAACCGCGACCCGCATGCCCCGATTTTCGATGTTGCCGATTACGGTATTGTCGGAGATGTGCACCTTGTGCTGCCAAAACTGATTGAAGAGCTGCAGGATTTTTTGCAGAAGAGATGATTAACTGTACTTTAGTGTTAAGAGAGCGGGGGGGGGGTGGCTGATATTACTCCGCAGTAACGTTAATCTTTTTTCTTGAACCCATGCGAAAACTTCAGGTAGATATTCTCGGACTCTCAACAAGCCCCCATACCAACGGAGCCTATGCCCTTATTCTTTACGAGCTTGAGGGAAAACGCAAACTGCCTATCATCATTGGCGGCTTCGAGGCACAGGCTATTGCTCTTAAACTTGAAAATATCAAGCCTCCGCGCCCCTTCACCCACGACCTCTTCAAAAATATTGCTGATGCCTTTCATCTGCATGTCAATGAAATCATCATCGATGAACTGCACAATGAGACCTTTTATGCCAAGGTGGTTTGTGAGGTAAACGGAGAGGTGCATGAAATTGATGCACGCCCCAGCGATGCCATAGCCATAGCCGTTCGTTTCAACGCTCCTCTCTTTGTAACCGAAGAGATCATGAATGAGGCGGGGATCAAGGAAGAGCAGAAAGAGGAAGGCGAGGATGATGATGTGCCCCTTGAACCTGAAGAGACGACCCCCAGTCTGCTTCGTACCGAAGCCGTGCTTGAGGAGTTGCAGTCGGAGCTGAATGATGCCATAAACAATGAAAACTACGAAGAGGCCGCCAGACTTCGCGACGAAATATCACGATTGAAAAGCAGTTCGTGAGCTGTACCTGCTCACAAGGCGGCCACCCAAAAGAGCTCAGCAATGGAGCTCTTTTGGGTGGCCAGAGAATAAAAGAAAAGGGAGTTGATTATGATAAATCGTTCAGTTCAGGTAACTGTTGATGGCGCAGTAGCGAGCTTTATCTTTAACGGATGTGGTAATAAGAAAAAATTTGATGAGTAATAAGAACCTTATGGAGTTGAGTTCATGTCGCGATTTTACCGCAACAACTCCGATTAATATGAAGTATCTGATACTTGCAAGCCCTCGTTCAGGAAGCACTCTGGTTAGTCGCGTTCTGTTTGAGACTAAAATGGCAGGAGATCCACTCGAATATTTTAATAGATATCTGCTTGAGTTGGAGTGCCGGATAAACGGTCAGAAAGAGCTGTCTTTTGACCGTTTTCTGGATGAGATGAAACTCCGGCGTACATCACCGAATGGCGTGTTTGGTATGCAGCTTCATTACTCACAACTGCTGATCAAATTTTCAAGTGACCGCATAAATAATTCTATGATCAGCTTTGTGCGTGATTTTGACAAACATATATGGTTGAGAAGAAAAAATAAACTGCAGCAGGCAATTTCCTTCGTTATTGCAAAAAAAAGCGGAGCATGGTCTTCCGAGGATAAGAAGAAAATTGAAAAACTGGAGGTTGAAGATATCTCCATGGGTGACATTCTATCAGCACTGAGATTTGTTTATCTGAACGATTATGGGTGGGAGTGCCTTATCAGGGCGGCGAAACTTGATGTGCATGAGGTATGGTACGAAGATCTGGTTACAAATTATGAATGTGTTTGTTCCGGTATTTTGAGATTTCTTCAAATAAACAGGGACATTGAGTTTGTTCCGGCTCCTCCTATTTCCAGGCAGGGGACAGAACTCAATGAAAGGTTATTGCTCGATGCGCTTAATTGGCTTGGGGTAAAAGAAGGTTTATCATGGATGAGTTGATTTGTATAACAAAATGAAATGCTCGTGAATGTGAACACCATTAACCAATCATCTTCTCTTTCCCAGCTTGAGTTGACTGGCAGGCCATACGCGTTTCAGGGATACGTTTATGGTTTCCATCAACCAACCTTGCGTTACAAACTGCATCACGAAGTTGTTAAAGTGTCAAATCTTTCTGAAATTGATTTCTTTTTTTTGAAAGAGCTGGGCGTAGTTTGTGATTTTGATATGCCTGATGAGGATGATCCAATCTTGATGCGGCTTATGCATTGGCCTTCCGCTCTTCTCAATCAGGCAAATCATCCGGTTTTTGAACCAGCATCTCTCCTTAAACGGCAAGGAAAGGACTCTGACCATTGTCTCATTCTCCAGCCCTGCAGGGATCATGTTGCCGCATTATCGGCGGTTCTTTTTGTTATAAAGCTTTTGAAACTGGCTCTTCAGGAGAGTGTACCCGGAGAAGGACTTAAGGAAGTGAAAAAATCTTTCAGGAGCTTTCAGGAGAGTCTTGCTGTCACTGGATTGCAAGGCTTTAACCAGAAACTTTTTTTGCATGCGGCCTTTGAACTGGGTATTCAATGGTTTTTTTTACGGGGCAATCTTTTTTTGTTAGGGGTTGGCCGAAACGCTCGCTGGCTTGATAGCTCTTTTACTGATGTCACGCCGGTTATTTCCTCAGATCTTGTTCGACATAAACCATCCGCAGCCCTTATCCTGAATATTTCCGGAATACCGGTTGTGCAACCTTTTCTTGTCAAAAGTAAGGAAGAGGCAATGCAAAAGGCAGAAGAGCTGGGCTATCCTGTTGTCATCAAGCCAGCCAATTTGGATGGTGGCAAGGGTGTCAAGGTAAATCTTCGAACAGCCCAGTCCGTTGGGCAGGCATTTTTGGCTGCGTCAACGCTTTCAAAACAGATACTGCTTGAAAAGCATGTGCCGGGGCGTGACTATCGAATTCATGTAGTGAACGGTAAAATCCATGGCGTGCTTGAGAGAGTGCCGGGGGGAGTCATTGGCAATGGTGAAGACTCTGTTCGCATACTGCTTGAACGCCAGAATCAAGAGAGAGAGACGGCTGAGGATGATCGTCGTTATCTGCACTCCATTGTCTTTGATGAGGAGGCGAAAGAGCAGTTGGCCGATCAACATCTTGACTGGAACTCGGTTCCGGCGCATGGTCGATTTGTCAGACTCAGGGGAGCTTGCAACGTTGCCAGTGGCGGGGTACCCTTACCCTTACCGTTATACAAGGTGCATCCCGACAATCTCTCTCTGGCGTTGAGAGTCGCACGAGTGCTGCGGCTGGATGTTGCTGGTGTTGACTTGCTCATCCCCGATATCGCACACTCCTGGCTTGAGACAGGTGCCTTTGTTTGTGAGGTCAATGCCCAGCCCCAGATGTTTTCAACGTTGCACAAACCCATGCTGGTCAGTATGTTTAAGGGTGGAAACGGGAGAATTCCTGTGGCGATCATTATTGATGCTGAATTTTCCATGGAAAATATCGGATTTTCAATACATCGCGAATGTCTTGCAAGAGGCATCAATGCTGGTCTCGTCAGTGGCAAAGAGGTGTGGATCGGTGAACAGTGTGTCAATCAAAGCTGTTCCGGTGCTTTCAATGGTGCGAGGATGCTCTCTCTCGATCCCACAGTCGAAGCGATGATCCTTCATGTCACGGAGAATCAGGTGATGAAGCAAGGATGGCCTGTTGAGTGGTGTGATCTTCTGCTTGTTGGCAGGGGCTCCCCGGAACTCCGAAACCCTGCATATTCTCCCATTGAATGGCTCTCTTTTGCTAAAACACTCTGTCCGCGGATCGTCATCATGGAAGATGGTAATCCGGAACTGTACAGCCATGCAAGCTCACTGTTCAAGAGTCAAAGTCTGCTTGGAGTGCCAGGCTGGGCGGACAAAGGACAAAGAACCGAAACGGTTATGAAGGTATGCAACGAGTTGATTTTAAGCCTGTAACGGCTTTTGAGGTGTGAAGCTCATTTGAGCGGTTCATTCTATGGGTGCCGGTAACTTTTTAGCGGAATGGCAGAGATTTATTCAGAGTGAACTATGATGGATAGAGATAATATTGCGTTGCAATGGGACTGCAATGCCGCAAATTGGTCCCTCAGCCTGCAACAGGGACACGACTTGATTAACGAGCAATTCGGCATTCCTTTTTTTCTTGATCAACTTGGCAATATCGATGGTCTGGAAGTTCTTGACGCTGGCTGTGGAGAGGGCAGAAGCTCCCGTCATATAGCCGCCAAAGGTGCCAGAGTTACGGGAGTAGATCTCTCTCCAGGGATGATTGCGGAAGCATCTCGAAAAGAGATCGACACTCCGCTGGGCATACGTTATGCCGTGAGTTCGTGTGCAGATCTTGGCGCGTATCGGGAAGAGCGCTTTCATCTTGTGACCTCGTTTATGGCCTTGATGGATACGGCACATCTTGCGCTGGTGCTGCGCGAGTTTTTTAGAGTGTTGAAAGTCGGCGGAAAGTTGATGATCGCGGTCCGTCATCCCTGCTTTTTTACTCCGGGATTTTCTCTTTACAGTAATAGCAGTGAGGCACGTGCCGAACTGACCGTTTCGAAGTACTTTGTTGGTAAACCCTATTCGGAGCAATTGAAATTTTCCCAGCAGCAGGGTTGCTTTACTGTGACCAGATATCCTTACACTATGACGGATTACGCAGATGCCATTCTTGGCTCTGGGTTGACTCTTACGGCATTGAATGAACCGCGACCAACCGAGGAAATGTGTCAACAACTTCCCAATCTCCGTTTTTGGCAAATGCATGCAGCTCTTTACCTCTTTATTCAGGCAGAAAAGTTTAATTGAATTGAATCGTAAAGGGTGATAAATAATAATAAATTGCAACTCGATAGTTCTGGAGGTGGTGGCGAACTTCAACGTTACCTGATGGCGTTGCCAAAAGCTGAACTGCATGTTCACATGGAGGGATCAATTTCTCCGCAGATGTTGCTTCGGCTTGCCGAAAAAAACAAGCTGAAACTGCCCTTTTCTTCTCCTCAACAGTGCGAAAAACTATACACCTACAACTCCTTTCAGGATTTTGCCAATATCCTGCTTTTAGGTGTCTCTTGTTTGCGCAAAGTAGAGGATTTTTATGAAGTGATTCTCGATATGGGTACTGGTATGGCGGAACACAATATCCAGTATGCCGAAATTACCTGGACGCCTCAGTTTTACCTGAATAGGGGTTATTCGCTCAACGACATCCTTTGTGCCATGAACGAGGCTCGTCGGATATTGGCAATCCGCTCTGGATTGGAGATCCGCTGGATTCCGGATATCGTAAGAAGCCGTCCTCAGCCAGCATTGGCGATTGCCACGTGAGCCTCAACCAAAGAGGCGAGAGATGCAGGGGTGGTTGCCCTGGGTCTTGGTGGACCGGAAGCTGGATATCCAGCCAGCAACTTTTCAGCACAGTTCCGGTATGCAAAGCAAGCCGGATTATGCGCCAATCCCCATGCTGGAGAGGGGGCTGGGTCTGAAAGTATCTGGCAGACAATAGAGGAACTGAAGCCATCGCGTATTGGTCACGGTATCAGTGCCATCGATGACTTGAAGCTTGTGAGTTACCTGGTTCGGGAGGCATTACCACTGGAGGTTTGTCTTACGAGTAATATTAAATTGGGGGTTTGTAACTATGATTCTCATCCGTTGAAACAGTTAATCGATGCGGGATGCGTGGTGACCTTGAATACCGATGATCCAGTCCTCTTCCAGACAACGCTCACAAGGGAATATGCTGTCGCAATCCAGAAGTGCGGACTTGGCATCGAAGATATTAAAGATTTGATTCTCAATGCCTTGGCTTTCAGCTACCTTGCAAATTGTGACAAGTCCCGCATGGTAAACAGTTTTAATATGCAGTTTGAAGAATTGGATACATTTTTTTTAAGATGAAACAAAGAGCCCCGCGCAATGCAGGGCTCTTTGTGGGTTCGGCTATCGCGGAGAGAACATCCCGTTCTTCTATAAGTCAATTCTCAGACCAAGCAGAACGCTGTGGCTGCAGACGCTTGTGTTATATCCAGGATCGTACCAGTTTGTACTGAAAATTCCCGAACCAGGGTCAAAGCCAAGCGAGGTCTCTGATGGACCAGTATAAGTGAAATCGGTTGTGGCAAAATAGCGATACCTTGCATCAAGCTTGACCCCTTTGGAGAGAGGAATGGCGATGCCTGCTCCAATCTGGTAGGCAAATGTTGTCGCATGACTCTTGTAGTTCAGGGCTCTCGACGTCGTAATTGGCCCATTTGCTCTGGGATAAACGCCGGAATATGTGTCGACATAATAATCTCCTTCAAAGTTAACCTGTGCGACACCGACACCAGCCATACCATAGATCTCAGCATTACCGCCAAGAGGAATGTCGTAAAAGCCGTTAGCCATGAGAGAATAGACAGAGGCTTTTCCCGCCGTTATGTTGCTCCATTTATCAGTCCAGTCGTTGCGTTGGTATCCAGCCTCAGCTTCAAGTCTTGTGCTGCCGTAGTCGCACCCAAGAGCGGCAACACCGGTAAATCCGGAATCAAAAAAATTTTTCCATTTGTCCCCGCCAACTTTATAATCCGACGTATAGGTAACATCATTATCATTTAACCACGAAAATCCAGCAAGCGCACTGACATAGTGGTTGGCTGCCTGTACCGGAGTGCTTGCCATACCCGTGACGGCGAGAAATGCGAGAAGTGAAAGCGTTTTTTTCATGTTGTCTCCCTGCTGTTTTTGTTTGCGTAAAGCCGCTGAAAAGACGTATTCGAAATTAGTTTTAATAAAACTTACCATGTAAGGTAAGGGATTATCTTTCATTATGCAACGATTTTAGTGCAAAAAAAAAGTACTGACTTTGCGCATAAAAACCTTTAAATATAATCAGAATAAGGTTCTGTGTGAAAAATTAGGCTCTGCGCAGCAGGAATTCGACATCACGAATGCTCTACCCTAAAAAAACGGTAATAAGCGATGCTGTCAGGCTGATTTTGCAACTGCACGGCAACAGTATAGCCATTGCGGGTAATCGTCTATCAAAAAAAGAGCCCCGCACAACTGCAGGGCTCTTTTTTTGATTCAGCGACCACTGAGAGCAGTCTGTGCCCTATAAGTCGATTCTCAGACCAACCAGGACGCTGTTGGTGCATACGGTTGTGTTATATCCAGGATCTTCCCAGTTTGTAACGTATCCTACAGCAGGGTCAAAGCCAAGCTGAGTGTTTGAAGGGCCAGTATAAGTTAAAGGTGTTGTCGCAAAGAAGCGATACCTTGCATCAAGCTTGACCCCTTTGGAGAGAGGAACGGTTATACCGGCTCCAACCTGGCAGGCCAATGTTGTCGCATGACTCTTGTAGTTCAGGGCTCTCAACGTCGTAGTTGGCCTGTTTTGATTGAAACCACCTGAATATTCATAGGCATCATAATTTCCTTCAAAGTTAACTTGCGCGACGCCGACACCGGCCATACCATAGATCTCTGCATCTCCACCAAGAGGAATGTCGTAGAAGCCGTTAGCCATGAGAGAATAGACCAAGGCTTTTCCTGACGTTATGTAGTTTTTGTGTTCAGTCCAGTTATTGCGCTGGTACCCGGCTTCAGCTTCAAGCCTTGTGCTGCCGTAGTCACAACCAAGAGCGGCAACACCGGTAAATCCGGAATAGAAAAAATTTCTCCACATTTCCCCGCCAACTTTATAATCCGCCGTATAGGTAACATTATTGTCATTTAACCACGAGCAACCAGCAAGCGCACTAACATAGTGGTTGGCTGCCTGTGCCGGAGTATTTGCCACACCCGTGATGGCGAGGAATGCGAGAAGCGAAAGCGATTTTTTCATGTTGTCTCCCTGCTGTTTTTTGTTTGCGTAAAGTCGCTTAAAAAACGTAGACGAAACGTTGTTTAATAATTCATACCGTGAAAAGTAAGCGATTTCCTTTTGTTATGCAACAACTTCCGGGCAAAAAAGGTTTTTGCCCGGAAGTTGACCTGAATATTTAAGGGTTCTCTTCTGATCAATCGGTAGATGAACCAAAGCTGAACATGAAGCTCCATCCCTGTTTGTCCTTGGAAGGGACACTTTCGACGGCATCGAAACCGTAGCCGTAATCGAGCCCGATCTGACCGATAATAGGCAGATAAACCCGGAGGCCAAGGCCGGCTGATTTTTTCAGCTTTGCAAAATCGACGGACTGCCTGTTTTTCCAAAGATCGCCAGCCTCAGCGAAAACCAGACCGTAAATGCTGATTGAGGGTGAGAGGGTAAAGGGATATCGAAGTTCCGATGTGAATTTAGAGTAGATATTGCCGGCATACAGGCTTGAGTTGGTGGAGCTGCTGCCTCCGAGTTTTGAACCGAGGCTCCGGTCATCATAGCCCCTCAGCGGGATGGTTGGCAGTGAAGACATGCCGGTGCCTCCCATGTAAAAATACTCGGTGTAGGGGATGTAGTCACTCGTCGAAAAAGTCGAAAGGTAACCGTGTTGCATCCCAATGTTCCAGACAACTTTTTTTGTGATCGGGAAGTAAAAGTTTGAGCTTTCAGTGAATTTATAGAAATCGACCGTACCGGGCAACGGCCCGCCAGCAAGCTCTGCTGAAATTAAGTTTTTGCTTCCCCTTCGCGGATAGAGGGGGCTGTCGATGCTGTTTCGGGCAAGAGTCTGCGTTATTGAAAACTCGTCAGCTTTGGTAGGGGCGTTTGGGTCACTATAATCGACAAAGCTGAGGAAGCCCCCTTCGCTGTGCAGGTATTTCAGCTTCCAGTTGATGGAACTGTAGTCGTCCGGCCAGGTGAGGCGTCTTCCGATAGAGAGAGTGGTGCCGTATTGGTCGATGGTGTTGGGGTTGTTGATACCGTCGTTGGTATAGTCGTAGGCGCGATGGGTTTTGAATGCTGAAAAGCCTACGGCCGTTGGTCCACCGAATGCCCATGGTTCGGTAAATGAGAGGCTTAACGTGTTGTAGTCGTAGCTGCCGAACTGCCACTGCAGGCCGAGCTGCTGGCCGTCGCCGTGTGGCAGGGGTTTGTAAGCTTCACGATTGAAGATATCCTGAAGCGAGAAGTTGCTGAAGGTGACTCCGAGCGCACCGGTAAAGCCGCTGCCACTGTAGCCGATGGAAGCGTTAAAGGTATCGGTCTGTTTTTCGGTGACATTGTAAGTCATGTCAACGGTATTGTTTTCAGGGTTTGGCTGAATATCAGGGGTAATCTGCTGCGGATCGAAGTAGTTGAGCATGCTGATTTCGCGGATACTGCGGACAACGTTTTTCCGGCTGAACATATCGCCTGGAATGGTGTAAAGCTCACGGCGGATCACATGGTCTTTTGTCTTCGTGTTGCCCCTGATGGAGATGGTGTTGAACTGAAACTGATCACCCTCGCGCAGGGAGATAACCAGATCGACCTGATCGGGTTTGACGATCTTCTCTTCAATTGTTGTCTTGAAAGAGAGGTAGCCTCGATCAAGATAGAGCGAGCTGATGTCGGAGTTATCTTCAGAAAAATTCAGTCTATCCTGGATCAGTTTTGCACTGTAGAGATCACCTTGCTTGATGCGGAAGATACGGTCGAGCATGGCTGTTGTTGCAAAGTCCTTTGTATTGCCACTCCAGGTGATGTTTCTGATATGATATTTAAGCCCTTCTTCCAGATAAATATCGAGAAAGAGCCCTTTTTTATCGTCGGTGTAGCTGATTGCATCGCTCACGACACGTGCGTCACGGTAGCCGTTGTTTCGGTAGAACTCAACCAGCAGGTTCTTGTCATCATTGAATTTGTCGGTATCGAGTTTCGGCGATCCGAAAATTTTGCGCCACCAGGAGTTTTGATTTGTTTCTTTGAAAACGCCTCTCAGTTTTTTCTGACTGAAGGCGGTGTTGCCGTGAAAAGTGATTTTTTGGATAGAGACCTTTGGTCCTTCAGTGATCGAGAAAAGGGCTTTGACCTGATTATTCCCACTATCCTGGACGCGGAATTTTGCTTCGGCGCTCAGGTAACCTTTTGAAGCATAGAGCTTTTCAATTTTATTGGCGGCAGTAAGCAGTTCCTGTTCACCGATTTTTTTGCCGGTCACAAGAGCGGCAGTTTTCTGCAATTCATCACGGTCGAGCTTGCTGTTACCTGTAAACGTGATTCCTGCAAGCGAGGGCAGTTCGTTGACGGTAAATTTCAGTGCGATGTTGTTTTTGCCGAGATCACTTTTTTCAACTTTGATATCACTGAAAACCTGCAATTTCCAGAGGTATTGCAATGCTCCAGCGAGTTCGGTTCCGGGTATGGTAATCTTGTCCGTTACTTTGAGCGGAAGACTGTTTCTTAATTCCTGCTCATTGAGCGATTGAAGGCCGCTGAAGGAGATGGTTGTTACAGTATAGAGCTCCTTTTTTTGCGCATTGATTTTTGACGGTTCTGCAGCACCGGGTGATGAAACTGAAAGACTTTTTGCTTCAACGGTTTCTCCTGTTGCATTGAGTGCGAGAGCAAGCAGTACCAGGGTTATCAGTTTTTGTGTTTGTTTCATGAAATTTTCAGGATCAATCGGGTTAAAGCTTGTTGGCTGGTCTATGTTTTTTCTCAAGTTGTTCGCTTGTTTGCCCAAACCGTCTCTCCCTGCTCTGAAATTCCCTTATGGCGTCATAAAGCTGCGGGCGATGAAAGTCGGGCCAGTAGGTGTTGGTAACGTAGATTTCAGAGTATGCGCTTTGCCAGAGCATAAAGTTGCTTATTCTGAACTCTCCGCTTGTACGGATAAGGAGATCGGGATCAGGCATGGAAGCGGTCGAGAGGTATGATGCAAGCAGTTGCTCATTGACCGATTCCGGCGTAATTCTTCCTGCTTCGACATCAAAGGCAATCGCCTTGCAGGCTTGCGCGATATCCCATTGTCCGCTGTAGCTGAGTGCGATGTTCAGCACGAGCTTACTGTTGTTCTTGGTAAGTTCCATGGTTTTTTTGAGAACAGTACGCACTTTTTCAGGCAGAAGATCCATCTCTCCGATAACATTGAGACAGATGTTGTTGTCGTGAAGTTTACGGCTCTCCCGGCCAATCACCTTGACAAGAAGTTGCATCAGTGCTGAGACCTCTTTTTCCGGACGTTTCCAGTTTTCTGTTGAAAAGGTGAAGAGGGTAAGGTAGTCAATGCCGAGTTGGGTGCATGATTCAACAATGTCCCGAACTGACTCCACACCGGCGACATGGCCCTCGATTCTTGTTTTTCCCTTCAACCTTGCCCATCGTCCATTTCCATCCATAATAATCGCAATATGGCGGGGTAATTGGCACGTAGCTTTCAGTTCAGCCTGTATCTCTTTGTCTTCAGCATCACCCTTTCCGGCAAACCAGTCGGGTTTCGGTGTTGATGCAAAGTCCATTACTTCTATGAGTGCCATAAATCAGGGTTTCTCGCTTGCTTGATGGGCAGTCACGAATGGAATATATGAAATAATATATCGGCAGACTAAATCACCCCAAATTGAATAATATGCAGTTATTTCTTATTATACAAACTTTACACGATCCAATGCACTTGCATTCCGACGGCGGTATTTTTTGAGAAATTACAAAAAGAGAAGTTCCTGAAAATGTCCTTTTACAATAATTCATACCCCCCATAGACGTGCAATTTAGTAGTTACGAAGATCTTCGCTCCAGGCTCCTCGCCGGTTCGACCACTTGTGAAGAGGTCGTGCGTTTTTATCAGGAGCGTATAGAGAGTCGCCGCAATGACAATATCTACATAACGGTTTTTTATGAGCAGTCGCTTGAACGGGCAAAATTCCTCGACCGGAAACTCCGGGATGGCGGAACCCCCGGCAAGCTCTTTGGTATGCCGATGGCAATCAAGGATAATATAGCTATAAAGGGTGAACGGTTAACCTGTGCCTCAAAAATTCTGGAGAATTACGAGAGTATCTATGACGCCACATCTGTGCTTCGGCTTGAGGAGGAAGATGCGGTTTTTCTGGGTAAAACCAATATGGATGAGTTTGCCATGGGTAGCTCAAATGAAAATTCTGCTTTTGGCAACGTACCGAACCCCTTTGATGAAAAGCGGGTACCTGGGGGAAGTTCAGGCGGTTCGGCTGCGGCGGTTGCAAGTGGTCTTGCCATGGTCGCGCTTGGTTCTGATACCGGCGGTTCTGTTCGCCAACCGGCAGGTTTCTGTGACATTGTTGGCCTGAAACCGACTTATGGAAGGATTTCCCGTTACGGACTCGTGGCTTTTGCCTCCTCATTCGATCAGATCGGGGTGCTTGCCCGCAACTGTGATGATGCAGCCTTGGTGCTTGCGGTTATGGCTGGCAAGGATGGACGCGATGCCACCTCCTCCAGCCATGCTGTTCCGGATTATTCTTTGGAAATGGCGACGGCGACCGTTGAAGGGTTGAAGATCGGTGTTCCAAAAGAGTATTTTCCCGAGAGCCTTAACCGGGATATCTCCACAATGGTCAACGCAAAGCTTGCTGAACTTCGAGATCGGGGTGCTGAGCTTGTGCCCATTACGCTTCCCGACAGTGAATATGCCATAGCGGCCTATTATATTCTTGTCACCGCTGAAGCATCATCCAATCTTGCGCGTTTTGACGGGGCTCGGTATGGTTATCGCTCCGCAAAGTCGGAGGATCTTGCGGCCATGTATGTGAACTCGAGGAGTGAAGGGTTCGGTCGGGAGGTGAAACGGCGGATCATGCTTGGTACCTATGTGCTTTCCGCAGGATATTATGATACCTACTATAAAAAGGCCCAGCAGGTACGCCGACTCTTTCAGGATCGCTACCGTGAGGCTTTGGAGAAGGTTGATGTCATTGCTGGGCCGACATCGCCCTTTCCGCCTTTTGGTATCGGTGACAAAACGGAAAATCCGCTTGAAATGTACCTGGCAGATGTTTTCACCGTTCCGGCAAGTATTGTCGGTATGCCAGCGGTCAGTGTGCCGCTCGGTTTTGACAGCATGAACCTTCCTGTAGGAATGCACCTTATCTGTAATTTTTTTGAGGAGGGCAAGCTGCTTGGCATTGCCAGGCATATTCAGCGTTCCCTCTGAGCTTTGGTGGGAGTATTGAGTAACCATTAATTATTAATCACACAGTATATCATGAGTGTTTTGGTAAACAAGAATACCCGCCTGCTTGTGCAGGGGATAACCGGTGCAGAAGGGACTTTTCATACCTCACAGATTCTTGAATATGGAACCAATGTGGTTGCAGGAGTCACTCCCGGAAAAGGTGATCTTCTCTATCATGGCAACGATAAAGACAAGTTTTGTCGACCTGTACCGGTGTTTGACACGGTGCGGGAAGCCGTGAACAAGGCGGAAGCCAATGCAACGGTTATTTTTGTTCCTGCTCCTTTTGCGGCCGACGCTATCATGGAGGCTGCTGATGCCGGGTTAAAAGTGATTATCTGTATTACTGAAGGTATTCCGGTCAACGATATGATGAAAGCCTATGCTTTTGTCAAGCAAAAGGGTGCTACGCTTGTCGGGCCGAACTGTCCGGGTGTCATTACTCCAGGTGAAGCCAAGGTGGGCATCATGCCAGGCTTTATCCATAAAAAGGGGACGATTGGTGTTGTTTCGAGGAGTGGTACACTGACCTACGAAGCGGTTCATCAACTGACACAGGCCGGGCTTGGCCAGTCAACCTGTATTGGTATTGGCGGAGACCCGATCATTGGTACACAATTTATTGATGCCATCAAGCTCTTTGCAAAGGATGATGAAACGGAAGGACTGGTGATGATTGGTGAAATTGGCGGAAGCGCAGAAGAAGAGGCCGCAGCATATATTCAGAAATATTTCAAAAAACCGGTTATCGGTTTTATTGCCGGTCGTACAGCGCCTCCGGGTCGCCGAATGGGTCATGCCGGAGCCATTGTATCGGGAGGCAAAGGAACCGCTGAAGAGAAGATCGCCGCTATGGAAGCCGCGGGCATTCATGTTGTTCAGAGCCCGGCCGATATCGGTGAAGCGATGCTCAAAGCCTTGGGGCGGTAAGCCTGTCACAGTCCCAGCGCCATCAGGTCATGAATATGTACAATACCGACCGGGCGCTGGCTGGCATCACAAACCAGCAGTTGCGTGATACGCCAGGTTTCAAGAATATCAAGACACTCTCTGGCCATGGTGGAGGGTGCGACAGTTTTAGGATTTGCTGTCATGACGGAACCTGCACTGAGATTAAGGAATTCCCGTCCACTCTGTACCAGCCGGCGAAGGTCTCCATCGGTAAAGATGCCGCACAGTTTGCCGTCACTATGTACAACTCCGCTTACTCCATATCGCTTTGAGGTCATTTCAAGGATAAGATCGGTCACTGAAGCGGTTGCCGCTACAAGGGGGAGTGCATCGCCTTTCACCATAATATCACTGACTTGTACGGTCAGTCGTCGTCCGAGCGATCCTTTGGGATGGGTCAGGGCAAAGTCTCTCTGTGTGAATTTTTTCTGCTGCATCAACGAAATGGCGAGGGCATCTCCCATGGCAAGCATTGCGGTTGTTGATGTCGTCGGTGCCAGATCGTAGGGACAGGCCTCCTTTTCTATACCGGTATCGAGCGTGATATCAGCGTTCACAGCAAGAAAGGAGCGCAGGTTACCTGTCATGGCAATAATTTTTGCTCCGATCTGGCGCAGAGCCGGGATGATAAAGTTCAACTCATCTGTCGTGCCGCTTTTCGACAGACAGATGACAATGTCGTCATGATCAACAATGCCAAGATCCCCATGGGCTGCGTCCGCCGGATGAAGAAAAAGGGCGGTTGATCCGGTTGAAGACATGGTTGCGGCTATTTTTTGCGCAATGATGCCGGATTTTCCCATGCCCGAGATAATGATTTTTCCCTGAGACAATGTTAATAGCTCTACCGCCGCTGAAAAACGTTCATTAAGCCGTTCAGCGATCAGGTGAATGGCGAGGGCCTCCTGTTCAAGAATGATTTTTCCGTTCTCGATAATGTGCTGGTTTCGGGGTGGTATGCTCATGGTTTCCTGACAGAAGAGTTGTTTCAATGAAAAAAGATGGTTGGTTCCTGTTTTAATAAACCGTAATATCGTCTAAACTGAGGAAATACCGTTTTCTTTACCAATACATAAACTTTTTCTCATGAGCTGGATCCCTCTTATGGTTTTTTCCCTTCTGGTTTTTTTTCTGTTTGTCTTTCTTTTCAAAAAGTTTGTGGGGTATATGAAAAAAGAGCAGAACCTGCAGATCGAGTCGTTCAAGGACATGCTTATCGACAAGGATAATCCTGTTGGCCTCAATGGTGAGGAGCTTGAAAAACTCAAGCAGCATCAGCAGGAGGCACAGCGCCACCTGAACGAGGTGATATCAAAAATCCCCGTTATTCAAAAGGATGGCCGCTTTCAGATTGATGAGGAGGCGATACGGCAACGACGGGCTGCAGCTCAAGGTGATGAACCATCCGGGACTAAAGAGGATACAGTTTAAGTTTTTTTTGATTTTTTTTTGCATGTTCTCAAAGTTAAAGCTTCTTTTTAAAGATACGGTTATCTACGGTTCGAGTACCATACTTGCCCGCAGTCTCAATTATCTGTTGGTTCCCCTCTATGCCAACAAGCTTTCTACGTTTGATAATGGGGTGCAGACGATCATTTATGCCAACATTGCACTGGCAAATGTTCTTTTTTCCTATGGTCTTGAGACCTCCTATCTCAAGGTGGTTTCGGATTCAGCAGATCGGCATGGAGATGAGCGGCAGCTTTTTTCAACAGCTTTTCTCTCGCTTTTTGTTACCTCAACGCTTTTCGCCTTCAGCATCGTTCTTTTTGCCCCCCTCATTGCCCAACTCATAGGCCTCTCTCCGGGAGATTTTCTTTTTGTCCGATATGCGGCACTTATTTTATGGATTGATACCCTTTTGGTTATTCCGTTTGCCGAACTTCGACTGAAGAGAAAAGCGTTACAGTTTGCCATTGCCAGGGTTGTTGGGGTTATAGCGGTTGTTGTCAGTGCCATTATTCTTATTGTTCCCCTCAATGCCGGTTTGTCGGGTGTCTTTATTGCAGAGGCCTTCGGTTCTCTGGTCAGCTTGCTGCTGGTTATTCCGGTGTTTCGTAAGTTCAGGTTTTTTTTTTCTGCCAGTCAGTTGCGTTCAATGCTTCGCATAGGACTGCCCTATGTGCCGACCGGGATTGCCGGACTGCTGATTCATTTGATTGACCGTAATATACTGATTCGTATATCGCCCTCAGAGATAGAAAGGATCTATGGCAGGGGTTACCTGCCCTCTGATATTGTTGGTATTTATGGACGAATTGCGGCATTCGGCGTTGTGTTGCAGCTTTTTATACAGGTATTCCGTTTTGCATGGCAGCCCTTTTTCCTTCAGCATGCCAAAGATCCTGATGCGAAAAGGTTGTTCCAGCATGTACTCAGTATTTCAACTCTCTTTACGATGTTTCTGGCGCTTGCGGCTACCTTTTTTGTGCCCGATTTTGTTCGTTATCACTATGGCAGCAGTTTTTACCTGCTTCCTCCCCGTTACTGGATTGGGCTTTCAATTTTGCCATGGATTTTTTTAAGCTATGTTTTCGACATGGTTTCAACCAATCTTTCCGCAGGACTTCTGCTTACCGGCAATACCCGCTATCTGCCCGTTGTTACTTTTGCCGGTGCGGCTGTGACGGCTCTCTTTTGCTGGTGGCTGATCCCCCAGAGCGGCATGGATGGTGCCGCCTATGCCATTGTTGCCGGCACAGTCGTCATGTGCCTTGTTATGGCATGGTACTCTCTGAAAGTTTTTCCGATCCGCTATGACTGGCATAAACTTTTTTTGCTGCTGATGGTGGGTATTGTTTTTGCGTGGGTTCAGTCCATTCTCGCCTCTCCAGTTTCCTTCTCCGTGGCTGACAGTACACTCAAAGCGCTGCTTCTTGTATGCTATCTTGTTCTTGCCATGGGATTGTTTCGTGCAGAGACGTTGATTGTTGCTGCAAAAGTGGTCAAAAAATTCACACCGAAATAATTTGATCTTTCAGGCAGCTTTCTGTTCTTGTATTGCCTGGAATTCATGGCAACAATGGTCTCTTAACGTGGTTCACCGACTGCTGGAGGTGTAATGTATTCACCTCTGCCATGTCGCTGGTTTTTTTCCCAATGTTCGTCTCTGCCGAAAAATCTTCGTGTTGCAAAACGTTCAAGCACTTTTTTCAGTGAATTGCGTTGTTCCGGTGTGCATGCTTGAGCAAGAGCCTTAAAATGGAGGGCAAGTTCCCTCTCTATTGCTGCCTGGTTAGTTCCAATACTGTCCGCCAGTATCGCGATTTTTTTTGAATCAGGCTTGGTATTGAGAGATTCATTGATTAATTGCGTTTTCAGCTTGGCAATTGCCTGCATTTCAGGCGCGACTTTACGAAAATGCTCCTGCCGGAGATTCCGAAAACTCAAGGCTTGTGCTTCAGTAAGGCCAAGTTGCGCGGTAAAGGAGAGGTGTCGGTTGAGCTCATGCGATGAGATGAGGGAGTCCCGAAAAGGCCCGTGTGTGTTCTGCCACCAGAGCACGCCGAGCAACCCTGCGTTTAATACAACGAGAAAAACCAGTGCTGTTGTAATAAACCGTTTTGATGTCAGAAAGTCCATTATATCTCCAGATCAGTTTGACCCGACGTTACGGCAAAAAACGCAAGCGCCGGGAGATGATAAAAAGCGTATGAGAATCCTATTCAGTTTCTTAAAACCTCATGCCGCAACCCTTCTGCATTGTTCCGAGCAGTAGTCTGGCCAAGGCATCCATCAGTTCAGCCACTGTAATCCGTTGATGCTGCTGCTGCGTCGAACCCAAGCTGAACCGCTGTCATTACCAGCATCATTGTTTTTTTCATGGTTATCTTTTTTTGTTTGGCAAAACGTATCACTGTATGATTATTCGACAGAAATTTCATACTCTTCAAGGCATCAGGCTTCCATTGTCACTGGTTGCAGCAGCGTCAGCTCCTGTCTGGTCATAATAGGCGAACTCCTGGGTCGAGTAGTCGTCAGAAGATGCGTCATAAAGTGAACTGATTTCAGTTTTTGACAGCGTTTTGCTGTTCTGGAGTGAGAGCACTGTTGAGCCTACATTGATGAGAACAAGCAAAGCCATAAAGGCAAACCTGAAATCAGCCATACGGCCATGCAGGTTTGTCATCGGCCTTGATTTTTGACTGGCACTCTCCACCCGCTGCATCACTCTGACCCTGAACATGTGGTGAACCTCCAGCGGTTCTAAATCATCAAGCAGTTTCATCGTTTTGGCTATCTCTGCCTCTATATTTTTTTCATACTGTTTCATCATTGGCTCCTGTTTCAATCATTCTGACGATAGTTCTTGTGAAATCTTGTGGTTTCGGATGATCATCACTGCTTTTTATAGTAAGCATAGAGTCTGTCGTGAAGATTTTTTTTTGCCCTGTGTACAAGGGACTCAACAGCCGATACCGAGGTTTTGAGAATATCGGCAATTTCCTGATTGCTGTAGCCCTCCTGCTTGCTGAGAAGAAACGCCGCCTTCTGGTTTTCGGGTAATGCATCAAGGGCGTTGAGCAGAATGGCGCCACGTTCGTTTTCCTCAAGGGTTTCCGGGGGGGTGTCTCCCGGGGGTGCGGCAATCTCCGATGACGGGTCATTGACGCCAATTATTCTTTTCAATGAACCAAATCGTTTGATCCGTTTCATCCGGCGAAGGTGGTCAAGCGATTTGGTGACGGCAATCCGGTATATCCAGGTTGAAAGCTTTGATTCCGCCCTGAACTGTTCAAGAGAACGGTAGACTTCAACAAAAACCTCCTGGGCAAGGTCTTCGGCATCCTCACGGTTAAAGACAAAGCGGTAGCAGGTATTGATGACCATCTCCTGGTATTCGCTGACAAGTTTTTTGAACTGTTCTTCTTTGGATTTCATAGCGGTTCTATGCAACGCATCTGTTTCTGCCTTGCTGGCAAATATAGCCATTTCTGGATTTTCCATGATTGCCATAACCCGTGTGTATGATAGTACTCTTGTTGTTCAAGCGCTCCAGTTTTGGACGTCGTGGAGCTGGTATTCTTGCGGCAAAGCAGCAGAATAATGCAAAACAGGGTACTCAAAACAGGTAACATCAGGCCGCATGAGTTAATGCGCAACAATGCTGTTGACGGTGTGATACGGAAAGAAAGAGAGATATGCGGGATAACCAGCAACTGCGTATCGGAAACCACCAAGGGTACCGATACGCAGTTCTGATCAGGCAAGTTTTGCAGCAAAAGCGAGTACCTTGTCTACCTTCTCCTGAGAGTCGGCTTCACAATAGAGTCGCAATACCGGTTCAGTACCGGATGGCCTGATAAGCATCCATCCTCCCTCAAAGTGATATTTGTAGCCGTCAAGATTGTTGAATTTCAGCACATTGTATCCTGCGATGGTTGCAAGATCTCCTTTTGATGCACGGTCTATAATGGCCTGTTTTTTTTCTTCACTGACATGCAGATCGAGGCGGTTGTAACAGAAAAACCCATACTCATCATAGAGCTCCTGAACAAGTTCCGACAGGGTTTTTTCCCGGCGAGTCATCATCTCCAGAATCAGCAGACCGGTATAGACACCGTCCCGTTCCGGCAAAAATGCGGTAATACCTATGCCACCCGACTCTTCGCCCCCCATAAGAATATCATTGGTGGTCATAAGTTTGCTGACATGCTTGAAGCCGACCTGAAGTTCGTGCATGATGAGATGATGCTTCTGGCATATTTTGTCGATAACATCGGTCAGCGCAAATGTTTTGGCAACTTCGCCTCTCTGGTGCTTTTCTTCGACCAGATCCTTGAGAATAATGGCAAAGAGTTTATGGGAGTCCACAAAGTTGCCATGCTCGTCGAGCATGCCTATCCTGTCGGCATCACCATCATTGATAATGGCAACATCAGGTTCAACCTCCTTGAAAAATTCGATAAACTCGCCGATATACTGAGGCATTGGTTCAGGATTGATACCTCCAAAACCAGGGTTGATGCTGCAATGATAGCAACTCAGCATCGACTCATCGAACAGGCTGGTCAGAAGATTCTGCCCTGCACCGTACATGGCATTGTGCGCTATTTTTATTCTTGATTCCCGGATAAGGGAAAGGTTGATGCTGCTTTTCAGATAGTTGAGATAATATCCTTTCATGTCGATCAGCTCAATCAGTTTCCTGTCCGCTACAATCAGGGTTTGCGGATCGACTTCAGTCAGATTGCCCTCAATTTCTGTAATCACTTCAGGGTGTGCCGGGCCGCCGTATGAGGCCTTGACCTTGAATCCGTTATAGATGGCTGGATTGTGCGAAGCGGTGATGACAATGCCACCGGCAAGCTGCTTTGCTTTTGTATAGAGCGAGACGGCGGGAGTTGAAGCAAAACTATCCGACAGAAAGACCTTGAGCCCTTGTGAAGAAAAGACTTCAGCGGTATATTCAGCAAACTCTCTCGACATGAAGCGGGTATCATAGCCTACGCATACCCCTTTTGCCCTGTTTGGATGGTCAAGAAAGTAGCGGGCGGAGGCAAGAGCTGCAAGTTTCAGGTTGTCAAAAGTATAATCTTTTGCTATAATCGCGCGCCATCCATCAGTACCGAATTTAACTTGCATTCTTTATTGAATTTGATATAATTGAGACAAACCTTTACTCCTTAAAATACAGATTCCCCGTCGTTCATCCAATTATCTCTCTTTTTTGATGTCAAAAAAGCTTTTTGTTTTAGCCGGTGAGGTTTCCGGGGATATGCACGCTGCCGGAGTCATCGCTGAACTGCTGAAGGCAACGCCTGAGCTGAAGGTTTTCGGTATTGGCGGTCAAAAACTTCGGAGTCTTGGAGCAGAATTACTCTACGATACGGCGCAGATGAGCATTATGGGTTTTGTTGATGTGCTGAAACATGCAGGATTTCTTCGTCGAGTCATTCGTGATCTTAAAAAGGTGATACGCCGAGAGAACCCCCAGGCAGCCTTTCTGGTTGATTATCCGGGCATGAACCTCATGATGGCCCATTTTTTTCATGAGCTCGGTATTCCGGTTATCTACTATATATCCCCCCAGGTCTGGGCATGGAAAGAGGGGAGAGTCAAAGCGATCCGACGTAATGTCGACCGGCTGCTTGTTATTTTTGATTTTGAGGTTGAATTTTTCCGTCGTCATGGCATCACGGCGGAATTTGTCGGTCATCCTGTTATTGAACAGCTTGCGGAACTCACTCTACCCTCCAGAGAGCTTTTTTTCAAGAGATATAACCTTGCGCCTGAGACCCGCCTTATTGGCCTGCTTCCCGGAAGCCGCAAACAGGAGATTGCCCATATTCTGCCGGAAATGCTGAAAGCTTCCCTTCTGCTGAGCCGGAAGTCCCCTGCGGTTTTTCTCCTTGGACGCGCTCCGCACCTCAATCAAGGAGTCTACAATATGCTTTCGGATTACAGCGATCTCAATGTTGTCCATTGTGCCGCCTATGAAGTGATGCAGAACAGCGATCTTGCGCTGGTCACTTCAGGCACGGCAACGCTTGAGACGCTCTGTTTCGGCTGTCCTATGGTAGTGGTTTACAAGACCGGAGCACTGAACTACATGATCGGTCGAAGGCTGGTCAAATTGAAAAACATCTCGCTCGCAAATATTGTAGCCAAAGGGCTCGGAAGCAGCGAACGGGCAGTGCCAGAACTGATCCAGCATGAAGCCAATGGTCCGGAGATTTTCCGGCAGGCGGAAATGATTCTTGAAAACCCTGCTCTTGCCGTCTCCATGCAGAGGGAGCTGCTTGCCGCCCGCGACCGGCTTGCTGGAGCCTCTCCGGCACATAACATCGCTACGATATTGCAGGAATATCTTTAAGCTGAAGGACACGGCAAATCTGTTCACCCGACAAGTCGGGACTTTTTCAGCCTCGTATTCCGTTATCGGGGCTCACGACTATCGATTAGTGGTCACTAAAAGCGAAATACTATGGAAAAAGCAGTTGCTTATCTCGTCGGCCATCCGGTCATATTTATGATTGCCGTCATCGTTTCGATCATGATTCTCTTCTCCTTTCTCAAAAGGATCCTGCGGTTATTTTTTGTGATAGCCGCCATTCTGGTACTCTATGCCGCATATCTGCAACTCACCGGAGGCCACACGCTTGAGGCCTTTCAGCATATCGGCCTCTGGTTCAGCAATGTATTCCATTTTTTTATCAGTATTTTCGGCCATCTTTTTGACTTGGTGAAGGCTCCGAAAAAGGGGATGGTGCCGTCGGCAACGATAACGCTCCTGTCGGGCAGCTTTCGGCCATGACGGTAATGTCGATATCTTTTTCAAGTTCTTCAAGCATGCGCACACAGATGCCGCAGTCTACACACTTCTGGCGTTCCATGCTGATAGCACCATTTTCCGCGAAATAAAAATCGGGGTGTTCATGCCTTTTTTTTGCTTGAAAAGGGAGGGAGCGGGAGGCAAGTTCCCTGAGTCGACAATCGTTGATTGCGTTGCAGCGGCATTGGAGACATCGCGCGGCTTCCGTTCGCGCCAGCTCTTCTGTATATCCTGTAGCCACTTCGCTGAAGCTGCCGGTGCGCACCGATGGCGGCAGTTCGGGCAGGGGAACTCGTTTTATTGGCAGAGCTTTGCTGTAAAATGCTTTTGGAGCTTCATCCCTTGCTCCGTATGATGAGTTGAAAGAGGCTTTCGGGGTACTGACGATCTCACCGTTCAAATAGAGGTTGATGCAGTAAGCCGCCCTTTTCCCTTGCTCAACGGCACGGATTGCCGTATCGCTGCCCGTTACGCAATCTCCTCCGGCAAAAAGCCACGGCGTTTTCGATTGCAGTGTATCGGCATCGACCAGCAGTTCACCATGCTTTCCGGTGCCTGTCTCCGCACGATGAGCCACAGAGTGATCAATCTGCTGCCCGATAGCCGAAATGATGGTGTCGGCCATAATGGTAAACTCTGAACCCTCAACCGGTAACGGTCTCCTCCTCCCCGATTGGTCGGGAGCTCCCGGCTGCATTTTTATGGCGGTTATTTCGAGCGTGTCGTTGAGAGCCTTGATGGCTGTCGGTGCGCTCCACTCAATGAGCGTAACGCCTTCAGCCAGAGCTTCCTCGACTTCAGAGGTATTTGCGGGCATCTCTTTTCTTGAACGTCGGTAGAGGATGGTAACGGTAGATGCTCCAAGGCGAAGTGCTGTTCTTGCGGCATCGATGGCGGTGTTGCCTCCGCCGGTTACAACGACCCGATTCCCTGGATGGGGCTGCTCTCCGGAAGTTGTGTTGCGAAGAAAGTTGACACCACTGATTACGCCGGCGTTATCTTCCCCTGGAATGTTCATTGTTGATGCTTTTTGTGCGCCGATCGCAAGAAAAACAGCATCGAATTCTTCCTGAAGCGCGTCAAGGGTACAATCTTGACCGAACGTGGTGTTGAAACGGAACTCCAGGCCCATGTCGAGCAGGGGAGCGATGTCACTGTCGATAACGGTTTCGGGAAGGCGGAAGCGCGGGATACCATAACGCATCATGCCGCCGGCTTGAGCCGCAGAGTCAAAAATGGTTACCGCATGGCCCTTGCAGAGCAGGAACCAGGCTGCGGAAAGACCGGCTGGTCCGGAACCGATAATGGCTACCTTTTTTCCTGTTTTCGGGGATATTTCGGGGATGAAGCGATCGGGTTGTGCTCTCTCCCTGTCGGCGGCATAGCGTTTCAGTGCACAGATTGAGACCGGCTTGTCAATACCATGCCGTCGGCACTCATCCTCGCAGGGAGCCGGACAGATACGACCGAGAATTCCGGGAAGGGGAATGGTCTCCTTGATGATTTGAATGGCCATCTTCTCATCATGGCGGGCAATTGCCGCAATAAAGTCCGGAATATTGCAACCTGCAGGGCACGAGAGTTCACAGGGCCCCATGCAGTCTCCACCATGCTCTTCAATGATGCGCTCAAGGTTCTGGTGCCTCATTGCGCTGATTACGGCATTGTCGGTTTCGATAACCATTCCTTCCGATACCGGCGTATCACATGCGGGAACAAAGCGGTTTTTTCCCTTGATCTCCACAATGCACATCCAGCATGATCCCGTCTCATGAAGGGAGTTTTGAAAGCAGAGGGTTGGAATGGCGATGTCCGCAGCCGATGCCGCTGCAAGAATCGACGTTCCGGGCGCTGCTGTAACCGCCTGCTGATTGATGGTAAGTGAGAGTTGATTCATCATGGGTATAAACAAAAAACGTTACGGCTCGTTGTGTGGTGATGGCTCGTCTTCTGCAAAGTTCTTTTCAAGATAGAGCGCTACTTTTTCAAGATGCCACATTGGCGTCGAGGTCGCACCGCATACGCCTACGGTCGCAACAGTTTTACCGTCACTGTTGCTTAGCCATTCATTTTGCATCTCATCGATATCTTCGATAAAGTAGCTCCGCTGATTTGCTTCCTTGCAAATAGCGTAGAGCACCTGGCCGTTTGAACTTTTTTTACCGGCAACAAAGATGATAACGTCATTGGCAAGAGAGAAGTCATGCAGTTTCTGGTTGCGGCTCGATACCTGGCGGCAAATGGTGTCTTTGAACACCAGTGAAGGCATTTTGCGCACTCCGGTCATGGCTGCGGTAATGTCGATATCGCGGATTGCCATCCATCCAGCCGCCTCTATGGAAAGCGCCTGAGCGAAACGTGCTTCAAGATTTGATTTCAGGTCAAAAAACCCTGGCACATCCATGGTGGTTTGGGAGATAAGGGCGCTTTTCTTTGCCAGGTCAAGTGTTTGTATCTCGTAGGGATCACTGAGGTCGGCATGTTTGATAATGACCGCCTGGTTATTGCACTGCCCGTTGATGCCGATAACTTCCGGATGGGTCTGTTTGCCGTAGATAATGATCTGGTAGCCCAGTTCATGGAGCAACCGTGTCGTGCGCTGCAGTCGGGAGACGACAGGACAGGTTGTGTCGGTAACAGCCAGATTGTTCTCTCTGGCAATCCGGTAGGTTGAGGGAGGCTCACCGTGTGCCCTGATCAGGACGCGGGCATTTTTGAGTTCCCGGAAGTCGTTTTCATCAACAGTGACAAGGCCGAGTGCTTCGAGTCGTTTTACCTCGACCTCATTATGGACGACATCTCCGAAAGAGTACATTCCACCCTCTTGCTGGAGCTTTTCTTCGGCGACATAGATGGTCCCCTGCACTCCGATGCAGAAGCCTGATGAAGTTCTGTCGAGGTTTACTTTCACGCTGTGCACATTAGAGAGATCAAAAGGGAAAAGTCAAAAGTAGCAACTATGGCGAAAAAATGACAAAAGCTATTTGTTTATACCTCTACCAGTTCGACGTCCGGCATTGCTGAGCCCATGAAGAGCTGATAGAGCATGCTGAATTTCTGGGGCAGATCGCTGACCAGCAGATGCGGAGCGGATTCTGTCAGGGTCGATGCAAGCAGCCCTGATTCTGTCAGGAGCTCTTTGGTTCTGAGGGCAACCGCTTCAGCCGAATCGATGATGGTGATTTCAGGCCCTACAATTTCTTCAATCACCTTGCGAAGAATCGGATAGTGTGTGCAGCCGAGAACCAGCGTATCGATTCCCATTTTTGTGATCTCTGAAAGATACTCTGCTGCGACAAGTTTTGTTGCCGGATGGTCTATAAAGCCCTCCTCTGCCAGTGGAACAAAAAGAGGGCAGGCTTGCGAGATGACCTCTATCTCCGCATTGAGCTGGTTGATGGCCAGACCATAGGCATTTGAAGAGACGGTCGCCTGGGTGCCGATAACGCCAACGCGTTTGTTTCTCGTCACCTCCGCAGCCAGTCGCGCTCCAGCCTTCAGAACTCCTGTGACAGGGATATGGCCGCAAGATTTTTCTACAATATCAAGGGCTAGTGCAGAGACGGTATTGCAGGCGACGATGATGATCTTCGGCTGATAGCGCATGAGCATGGCGGTATCGTCAGCCGCATACTTTCGGATTGTGACCTGCGACTTTGGCCCGTAGGGTACACGAGCCGTATCGCCAAAATAGATAATCCGCTCAAACGGAAGGGCCGCCTGTATCGCCTTGACAACCGTGAGTCCTCCAATACCGGAGTCGAAAATACCAATAGGGCTCTTGTTCAATTGACAGTTGATACTTGACAATAGATAACTGACAGGTTACACGTACTTCATTGCCCACTGTCCATTGCCCACTGCTGATTGTTGAAACTATACATTAAAACGAAACACAATAACATCGCCATCTTTGACAATATACTCTTTGCCCTCCGAGCGAAGCTTGCCTGCCACCTTGACCTTCTGTTCGGAACCGAGTTCGATAAGGTCACGGTAGCACATCACTTCAGCCCGGATAAACCCTTTTTCAAAATCAGAATGGATTGCTCCTGCAGCTTCCGGAGCTGCGGCTCCCTTGCGTATGGTCCAGGCATGAACCTCTTTTTCTCCAGCAGTAAAATAAGTTTGCAAGCCGAGCAGGTCATAGGCAGTTTTGATCAACCGGTCGAGGCCGGAGAGGTGAAGACCGAGGCTTTCAAGAAATTCAGGCCTCTCCTCTTCGGGCAGTTCAGCAATTTCAGCCTCGGTTTTGGCGCTGATAATCAGCATTTTCGAGCCGGATGCAGCAGCGATTTCAGCAACCCTTTCGGTATAGCTGTTTCCGTCAGGGAGGTCGGTTTCGGCAACATTCGCCGCGAAAAGAATTGGTTTGGACGTCAAAAGGAAGAATTGTCGTGTAATTGCCTGCTCCTCGGCGGTTTCAATGATTTTGCGGACGGGAATGCCTTCACTGAGACCGCTGATGATCTTTTCGGCAACTTCGAGCTGCAGCAAGAGCTCTTTTTCTTTGCGGGCGTTTTTTCTGAGCCTGTCGATCCTTTTTTCCATGCTGTCGAGATCGGCGAGCATAAGCTCAGTTTCAATGGTGATGATGTCGTCAGCCGGGTCTATTTTCCCTTCGACATGAATAATATTGTCGTCATCAAAACAGCGGACAACATGCACAATGGCGTCAACCTCCCTGATATGCGAGAGAAACTGGTTTCCGAGCCCTTCGCCCTTGCTTGCCCCTTTGACCAGTCCGGCGATATCGACAATTTCGAGGGTTGCCGGTACAAGCGTCGGGGTTTTTACAACATCAGCAATCTGCTGCATTCGTTCGTCCGGCACAAGCACCGTTCCGACGTTAGGCTCTATGGTACAGAAGGGGTAATTGGCCGCTTCAGCCTGTTTTGCCGTGATGGCATTGAAAAGCGTTGACTTTCCGACATTTGGCAATCCGACAATGCCGCAGCGAAGTGACATAAAAAAAATGTTTGTTGAAATGAGTGGCCACGAGAAAAACAATGGTTTTAACATGTAACCAATATGTTTGGAAAAAGCAAATATTTTTTATAAAATAGCAAGCTGATTCAAAATGCACTTGTTCAACAGGAAACGGGAAAAAAACGTATCATTATTGCTCTTGACGGGCCGGCAGCATCCGGAAAAAGTACCACAGCACGGAGAGTAGCCGAGCGCCTTGGTTATACTTATATCGACACCGGTGCCATGTACCGGAGCGTAACACTCAAGGCCCTTCAGCAGGGTGTCATGGATACACTTCGCCATTCCCCCGAGAGTGTTTCCGGTTTGCTCCACAAAATTACCATACATTTTGACGGTGACCATGTTTTTCTTGATGGCCGCGATGTTACTGTCGAAATCAGGGATAACCGGGTAAGCCGTGAGGTCAGTTTTATCAGCTCACTCAAGCCGGTGCGCGACCGCCTCAGGGAGATGCAGCAGGAGCTTGGGCGTAAGGGATGCGTTGTGATGGATGGGCGGGATATCGGCACCGTTGTTTTCCCCGATGCTGAGCTGAAGATTTTTCTTGTGGCCGATGCCCGCGAAAGAGCAAAACGGCGCTATGCTGAACTGCAGGCAAAATCTCATGACGGTATTGAGTTACCGACTCTTGATACTCTTGAAGAGGAGATAAAAAGTCGTGATCGCGATGATGCTGAAAGGGAACATGCTCCGTTAAAAAAACATCCTGACGCACACGAAATTGATACAACACATTTGACGATAGAGCGTCAGGTCGATATTGTCTGTGACCTTGCGCGAAAAAAGAGACTTGAACCGGCTGATTGACTCCGGAATGTAGTTGCAGGACAATTGTTTCATTAACCCTAAAACCGCCAGGCCGATATCTCTCGCGGCCGGCTGGCTAACTTACACGAGAGGAAGGAAAAAATTAATGGCAGAAGCATTCTCACAGGAAAAAAAGGTCAAGGAAAGACCAGCAAGAAAAAAACTCAAATTTTTTGCACACTACGAGCCAGCCGAACTTTCGTTGATGGAGCAGCTTTATTCAAGCACGCTCAATGAAATCACCGAAGATGAAATTATCAAGGGTCGCATCGTCTCGATATCCAACAAGGATGTCACGATCGATGTCGGCTTCAAGTCGGAAGGTATTGTTTCGCTGCTTGAATTCAGGGCTGAAGATGAGGTCAAGGTAGGCGATGATGTTGAAGTCTATCTTGAGAACATCGAAGACAAGATGGGACAGCTCATTCTTTCAAAGAAGAAAGCTGACGTTCTGAGAATCTGGGACAGGATCTATGATTCAAT
>CAIMHT010000099.1 GCA_903840935.1 uncultured Chlorobiaceae bacterium | reverse complement strand
TTTTCGTGTCTATGGTGATGATGCTGTGGCGGTGGTGAGTGCCAACCCCTATCGACTTATCCACGATATACCCGGAATCGGTTTCAAGAGTGCTGACCAGATTGCGCGGAATATCGGTATAGCAACAGACTCTCCGTTGCGGGCACGTGCGGGCATTGGTCATGCACTTCAGGAGCTCTCGCTTGAGGGGCATTGCCGCATTCCGGAGCCAATGTTGCTTGCTGCCTGCAGGAGGCTTCTGGATATTCCTGAGCCGGTGCTTGAAGAGGCCCTCCGCGAGGAGCTCTCCATCGGCACCATCATTGCTGTTGATGAGGAGGGTGCAAAGAGTTATTATCTTGTTTCTCTCTTTCGTGCGGAGAGGGGAGTTGCCAAAAGTATCAACCGGATTATGAAGGGAGCGCTTCCCTGGGGAGCGCTTGATACGGCAATGGTTATTCCTGAAGCTGAGAAGCACTCTGCTATTGTGCTGTCGGAATCGCAACGGAGTGCTGTGGCCCTTGCGCTGTCGAGCAAGTTTATGGTTATTACCGGCGGGCCGGGGGTTGGCAAGACGACGATCATCAACACTATTCTTGACATTCTTGAGTCAGAGGAGCTGAAGGTGCTCCTTTGTGCACCCACCGGCAGGGCGGCCAAACGGCTTTCCGAGGCGACCGGTATGGAGGCGAAAACCATCCATCGTCTGCTTGAATTTGACCCTTTTGTCCGAGATTTCAGGCGTGGGAGCTCCTGGCCGCTCGAAGCTGATCTCGTGATTGTTGATGAGGCATCCATGATTGATGTGATGCTGATGAACCGTTTACTTGCGGCCATCTCCAGCCGTTCAGCTCTGATTTTTGCCGGTGACGTTGACCAGCTTCCTCCGGTTGGCCCGGGATTTGTCCTTGCCGATATGATCAATTCGGGCGTACTTCCTGTGGTGCGTTTGACCGAGATTTTTCGTCAGGCTGAAAGCTCGATGATCATTGTCAATGCTCACCGTATCAATCGCGGTGAGTTTACGATTCCTGCTTATGAATCTGTTGCTGGTGCTGAGCTCTCCGATTTTTATTTGGTGCCATCTGAAAGAACAGCGGATATCCAGCGCAGGCTTCTGCTGGTGGTTGCTGAACGCATTCCCGAACGTTTTGGTATGGATCCGCTTCAGGATATTCAGGTGCTGACTCCGATGAACAAGGGGCCGCTTGGCACCAAAGCGCTGAATGCGCTGCTACAGGAACGGCTGAATCCAGGTGCTGCCAGAAAAATTATGCGTTTTGGAACCACCTATGCCGAAGGGGACAAGGTGATCCAGATGGTTAATAACTACGACAAGGAGGTTTTTAACGGCGATATCGGGCGGATTGCGACTGTTGATGAGGAGGAGAGCACGATTATGGTTGAGTATGACGGCCGGGAGGTGCTCTATGAGAGTGGCGAGTTTGATGAAATTGCCCTTGCCTATGCCATAACGATCCATAAAAGCCAGGGGTCGGAGTACCCGGCGGTAGTGATACCACTCTCCATGCAGCATTATACGATGCTTGAACGAAACCTCATCTATACGGCTGTGACGAGGGCAAAAAAACTGGTGATGATCATCGGTGACCCAAAAGCTGTTTCCATGGCTGTCGGCAACAAGCGTTCTTCGCAGAGAATGACCGGCCTTACCGCTCTGCTTGCAGAGGGAACGGACGATCACCTGCATCAGTAATCATTCGGCTTTTTTGTTATATTGTGTGCCATTCGTTCAAGCTGAGAGCAAGTCGGCCGATATTTCCGAAATCATTAGCGCTGTTTTATGAAGATCGTAAAGACATTCAATCTTGTACGTCTCTGTATGTTCCAGATGGGTTTCGGCCTCATGCTTGGCTTTATTCAGGACATCCTGAACCGGGTCATGATCAAGGAGCTACTGCTGCCGGCAACTATTGCGCTTGGGCTTATCAGCCTCAAAGAGCTTCTGGCAATTTTCGGTGTCAAAGTATGGATCGGCAACCTTTCGGACCGGTTCAGTGTTTTCGGTTACCACAGGACACCCTACATCATTCTTGGGCTGTTGAGCTGCGTTGTTGCCTTCGTGCTTTCACCGACGGCGGCCTATGAAGTGAAGATAGGCGGCACAGCCTTTTCTGAGATGCTGCCGGTTCTTTTGACCGATATTGGTTTGTGGAAGCTCGCCCTTATTTTCCTCCTGTTTGGTTTTGGTCTGCAGGTTGCGACCACGGCCTATTACGCACTGATTGCCGATGTCGTGCCTGAAGAGCATATTGGCAAGATAACCGCAGCGAGCTGGACTCTCATGGTTCTGACCGCTATCATTTCGAACTGGAACATTGGCAATTATCTGAAGGTTTTTACTCCTGAACGGCTGACGCAGGTGGCTGAAATCGGTGGTCTCATCACTCTATGTTTTGGGCTTGTGGCCGTTCTCGGTGTAGAAAACCGCAATGCGGAAGCCGCTCAGGGCAAGGGAAAGCACAGTATCAGCTTTTCCCAGTCAGTGCGCCTGCTCTCTTCGTCTCCGAGGACGTTGCAGTTCGCCTTCTACATTTTCATTTCCATCTTTGCGCTTTTCGCCAACGAAGTCGTCATGGATCCCTTTGGTGCGGAAGTTTTTGGGATGAAGGTTTCAGAAACGACCAAGTTGTTCAAGCCGATGATGGGTGGAACCCAGCTCATTTTCATGCTTGTTACCGGCTTTCTCCTTTCACGGATAGGGTTCAAGCGGGGTGCGTATTTCGGTAATACCTTCAGTGCTGTCGGATTCGCCGTCATCATTGCCGCAGGTTTCATGCACGACCAGTCACTGCTTCGCATCGGTCTTGTCGTGACCGGTATGGGTCTCGGTGCGGCAAGCGTTTCCAACATCTCGATGATGATGAATATGACGGCGGGTCGCAGCGGCATCTATATCGGCCTCTGGGGCACCGCCCAGAGTCTTGCCATCTTTATAGGCCATTCCGGCGCTGGCGTGATTCGCGATGTGATCTATACTCTGTCAGGCAACCACATGTTGGCCTATGCGGTCATATTTTTTATTGAGATCCTTGCCTTTACAGCATCGAGCCTCTTGCTGCCCCATATTTCCAAGGAGGCTTTCGAGGCCGAAAGCGAAGCGAAAATGTCGGAATTCGTTGTTACAGCTAAGGCCGGTTGACGGTAAAATGGAATAACCAACTATGAAATACGTTTTTGGGCCGGTCTCTTCGAAACGGCTCGGCCAGTCACTTGGCGTTGACCTGCTTCCTCCGAAAAGCTGTACCTGGAACTGCCTCTATTGCCAGTTGGGAAAGACAAAAAAGTTCGCTATCGAAAGGCAGGAGTTTTTCCCTCGTGAGGAGATTCTTGGCGAAATCCGCGAGGCTATTGCGACCAACAAGGGTATCGACTGGGTCGCCTTTGTCGGCTCCGGTGAAACCATGCTGTACAAGGGGATTGGCTGGCTGATAGCAGAGGTGAAAAAGTTGACCGCTACTCCTGTCGCGGTTATCACCAACGGCTCTCTTTTCTATCTGCCGGAGGTGCGTCGGGAGCTGGTTAAGGCAGATGCGGTTCTCCCGTCGCTCAATGCTGGTACGGAAGCTTTGCATGTGCAGATCGACCGTCCTGCCGAAGGGTTGACCTTCCGCAAGCATATTGAAGGGCTTGTGGCATTTCGCAGGGAGTACAAAGGGCGGCTCTGGATTGAGGTGATGCTGCTTGGCGGCATCAACGATTCCGATGAAGCGCTGCGAGATCTTGCCGCTGTGCTCAAAGAGATCAATCCCGATATGGTGCACATCGTACTGCCTACCAGGCCAGCTCCCGAGCAGGAGATTCTTCTTCCCTCCGATGAGCGTATCGAGCGGGCAATTGCCATTCTTTCAGAGGTAACGACCGTTGTTCATCCGCTCAAAGGTAATATGGATCTTCGTAGTGCTTCCGATCTTCTTGAAGCGGTCACGGCCATCATCTCCCGTCACCCGGTGCAGCAGCGCGAGTTGCAGAAAGCCATTGCAGATTGTTTTCCAGATGAGAACAATAAAGCATCAGAGGTCATGCAAAAAATGCTTGTTACGGGCCAGTTCAAGCTGGTTGAGCATGGCGGGGAGCCCTACTGGGTGATGGTGCCGGGTGATTTTGTTATGGCTCAAAAAAGTGTCTTCAGCAGTTAACCTCCCCGGTGGGAAAGGAGAGGGAAAAGGTTGTTCCCCTGTTTGTTTCGCTGGTGACGCCTACCTTGATGTGTTGAAGATCAGAAAGTTTTTTTACGATGGAGAGTCCCAGGCCAAACCCTCCTGTGCCTGAGTTTCTCGATTCATCGACACGGTAAAAACGTTCAAAAATGGCATGCAGTTTCTCCGCCGGAATTCCGATTCCCTGATCGCTGATGCGACAGATAATCGCATTGTCGCTGCGTTGTATTGCGACGGTTATTGAGGAGCCGGTTGGAGAGTATTTGATGGCATTGGAGAGAATGTTTTCGAAGATCATCTCAAGCATTCCAGGATCGGCTGCAATACGGGCGTTCTCTATTTTGTCAATGGTAATCGAAATATCTTTTGTACTTGCCGATGGCAGCATTCTTTCAATAATAGACTCAAGATGTTGTGAAAGCTCTACGCTCTCAATATGTGGCTGCATCTTGTTACTCTCATGACGTGCAATCATGAGTAATTGGTCGATCAGGCGTGCCATACGGCTTAACTCCTCGAGGCAGAAGTGAATCCTTGTTTCATAGTGCTCTCTTTCTCTCGGCTTGCGAACCAGTACTTCAAGGGTGCCTTTGACGATGGCCAGTGGTGTTTTCAGCTCGTGCGAAGCGTTGGCCGTAAAGTGTTTTTCACGCTCAAACGCATCCTGCATCCTGTCGAGCAGGGCATTGAAGGTTGCTGAGAGGCGATACAATTCGTCATGATGATAGGGAAGCGGAATGCGCTGATCGAGATGTGCCTGTGTCATTTTTTCGGCCGTGGCAATAACTTTTTCAATGGGGCGTATGCTCTTGCCAGCAATCAGGCGTGTCAGAACAAAGAGTGTCAGAATAATGACCGGAAATGAAAAGAAAAAAATATCCTGCAGGTCGTGTAAAACGATCATGGAGTTTTTCAGGGGAACGGCAACAATAAGGTATCCCAGGGTTACCCCCTTGTTATTGATAAGAGGTACCTGTGCCTGCCGTACCATTGAACCACCGAAATTGCTGTTGAAGTAGGCTGCCCCTGCCTGGTTTGGATTAAATGCAAGGACACACCAGGAAAGACTGGATGATTTATTGATTACCTGTCCGGTACTGTCAACCAGTTGTATAAATTCCGTATCAACATTTACCTTTTTTTTCTTGATCGAATCATTGTCGTTGTCACTGTCATTGTCGCCCGCATCAATGTCGCGACTCTTAAAGCTTTCAAACCCTTTAAAATCGTTGGTTGAGATATTTGCGTCCGAAAGAATTTCTGAAACTTCTTTTTTTATCTCCTCATCAAATTGCCTGTAAACAATGCGCTCAATCGTGAAGTAGATAATCGCAAAGACAAGAGCGATTAAAACTGCTGTCGTGATGGTATAGTAGAAAGCAATGCGGTTTCGCAAACTCATGACCGACCACTCTTTAAAGAAAGAGTGGCTTTTTTTGACAGAATTTTTCATCATCATAATCATGAGACGCCTGGTTCACGAACGATATATCCTACTCCACGGATGGTTTGAATAATGTTGCCACATCCTGCTGCCTCCAGTTTTCTGCGCAGAAAGGTAATGTAGACATCAATCACCGAGGTGTCGGAATCAAAATGGATATCCCAGACATGTTCAATTATCCTGCTTCTGGTGCATACCCGGTCTTTATTGCGTACAAGGTATTCAAGCAGGGCAAATTCCTTCGGCGTGAGGGTAATTTCATTTGAACCACAGAATACCTGATGAGTAACCGGGTTGATGGTGAGGCTTCCCGCGCTTAATGAGTCGTCATTGCTCGCTTTATTTCGGAGTTGCACACGGATGCGTGCAAGCAGCTCTTCAAACTCAAAGGGCTTTTTTATGTAATCATTGGCTCCTGCATCAAGTCCGAAGACCACATCTTCAAGGGTATCTTTGGCCGTCAGAAAAAGTATTGGAACCGTGCTGCCAGCTTTGCGTATCTGCCGACAGACCTCAATACCACTCAGGGCAGGAATCATCCAGTCAACAATGAGCAGGTCATACTCGTTGATCAGCGCCATATCAAGCCCGCTTTTGCCGTCATAGGCAATATCGACGGCAAAGTACTCTTCTTCAAGCCCATCGCGGAGGAATCCGGCTATTCCAGGCTCATCTTCAATAATAAGTAGTCTCATACATGCAGTTTTTACACTATTAATCGTTATCGCCATCTTTTGTTTCGGAACTCTTTGTTCGCTCTAAAATGGCTCCAAGAAGCGCTTTTTTGCTTTTCTTGTTGCTGCTTGCAATTTGTTCAATGGTTAAGGATTGATCGTTAACTATGATACCGTTTTTTTTAAGTTGTTCAACAAGAAGCTTTGGCGTGGTTTTTGTAACCAAAGCAACGGTTTCCAGCGATGATGATTCAAGAAGCTCTGCAGCAACTTTCCCTGTTCTCTCTTTTCCCTCTTCCTTTTCACCGAAGACGGGAAGAAGGGAGGCGATGGTGACGATGAGTGCAGCGCCAATGATCCCCAATGCAGGCTTTTTTGAGAAATATCCGGTAAACTGCTTCCAGTTCGAAACCAGGTGGAGAATAACTCCGGTGACAAGAAGCCAGCTTAGCCACTTGTGTACAGGCTCTATAATACCAAGTTCAAGATCAAAAAAAATCAGGAGACCGGTGACAGCTGAAATCGTAAATGCCCCGACTGCAAGAGGGGTGGCCCAGGATTTAAGCGTTTGTGCCATAGTGTCGGTAGTGGTTTTGTGCGTCGTTATCAGTTTGATATAGTTGTTTTAATTG
>CAIMHT010000098.1 GCA_903840935.1 uncultured Chlorobiaceae bacterium | reverse complement strand
TCCGTAGTAAAACAATGCACGACAGTCAACAGCCATGCGAATTCATCTTGAGATTACGGCATGACTTCTTATTGCACTCTTAACTTTCATAGCAGCATTACTTTGACCTTTGTCAGGAAAGAATACTTGGAAAAAACAACCGAATCCGTTACCAGTGCCCTAATTTTAGGTCTATTGTTACAGTTATTTTATAACGGATACTTAGAGTTCAGCACGCGGCCTGTGAAACATTGCTCGGTCAGCATTCGCGGAAAACAGCATCCAGAGTCGGAGCGGTGAGAACAGCTACACTCCATGCTTCCAGCTCCTCCTCTTTGGCGCTCACTAACTGATCAGATGCCCACTCGGGCAACACGCCAAAGCGGCGCTCAAGCTGCCTTTTCAGTATCCGTGCTTCGCCCTTGGTGATACCTTTGGCGATGCCGATCCTCTCCACGCTTGTAACGTATTGCATTTTTTCTCTCTCCTCAATGGTTTCAAGTTCCTGCCAGACCTTATTATTCAGCACTTCCGGCAACTGCATCAGCCAATCAATCACATTTAACAAATTGATAACGCGCTGTTTATCCCAATGCCGTTCATACAATATCCGCAACAGACGGAGTTTCGCCTTGTACCGTTCCTCATCCTCTGTTCTGGTTTTTTGCGTCAAAATGTGTGCCGCCGTAATCCATCCAAAAGCATTCTCCGACGCCAGAAGCTCATCAAGTTTGTCTTCGTAATCGGTCAGTTTTGCAACCGGGAACTCCAGTGTATGGCGGCATCCCAGCACAGAAAAACCATAAGAGGAAGGCTTCCACATCTTGTGCTCATCGGCCAGCACCGCCAAACTCGCAACAGGTCGGTCGTATCGGTCAAAAAGCCGGTTGTTGTACACAAACATCCGTTTGGCAAACTCAGGCTGCCTTGTGCCCTGCACCTCAACGTGAATGTAGATCCAGCTTTCATCGCCACAAAGCTCGGTCACCCTGACCAGCTTGTCAACAAAGCGTGTGCCCAACTCGGCATCCTGCACCACCGCCCGCAACTCCTTATCCAAAAAAATATGTTCTTTCGACCAGTCAATTCCAGCGTATGCATCTGGAAAATAAAAGGCCAAAAACTCTGCAAAATATTGCTCTATGGCCTCTTTTCAGGGGCTGTCGTAATGATCGTTTGCGCTCTCCATAAGTCCCTTATTGTTTCAGCACCATCAACTCAGCAAAGCCGAAGCATTGCGGCAACAAACCAACCCCAACCCCAATAAAATCAAATATATTCCTCATGGCCCTCAAAACAAAATAGTTCAGGTGCCAGCGCCACATACAACAGTTTATGGCACTTTTTACAGGCTGACTGGAGAAGAGTAAACGCAAAGAAGCCGGGGGTCACCCGGCTTCTTTGCTGAACAGAATACTCTTTTCCGTCAGAGCCTAAACCTCCATGATCTCTTTCTCTTTGTGCGTGATCAGTTCGGTAAGCTGTTTTTCAAATTTGTGGAGCATTTCGTCGGCATCCTTTTTGCCCTTGTTCTTGTCGTCTTCGCTGATGACTCTCGATTTTTCGAGTTTTTCAATCTCCTGAATCATGTCGCGGCGAAGGTTGCGCAGGGATACTTTTGAGTCTTCACCAAATTTTTTGGTGAGTTTGACAAACTCCTTGCGGCGCTCTTCGGTGAGCGGGGGGATGCTGACGCGGATGTTCTGACCGTCGGCGGCAGGGTTGAGCCCAAGGTTGGCATCGCGGATAGCTCTTTCGGTGGCCGATACCATCGATTTGTCCCAGACCTGGACAATAAGGGTGTGGACATCAAGCACACTGATGTTGCCGACCTGTTTGAGCGGCATCTGCTGTCCGTAGGCTTCTACCTTGACACGGTCGAGCAGGGTTGTTGTCGCCTTTCCGGTCCTGATCGAAGCAATTTCGTGCTGAAACGCCTCGATGGTTTTTTTCATCTTGGGCTCAGTTTTCTGATAAACCTCTCTGACACTCATAGCGGTTTCGATAGGTTAGTGTTCAGGCGTTTGCCTGTGCTGCTGTTGATTTCGCAAAGCGTTTGTTGAAGCGTTCGACGCGTCCGGCGGTATCAACAAGGGTCTGCTTTCCGGTATAGAAGGGGTGGCAGTTGTTGCAGATGTCAACCTTGATGGTTGCACGGGTTGAACGGGTGACGAAGGAGTTGCCGCAGTTTGCGCAGTTGACGGTGACTTCGGTATACTTTGGATGAATATCTTGTTTCATGACTTTCGTTGACTTTGTCGTACAATAAATGATATGAGCTGCCGATAAATTAGTAAAGGCGAAAATATACAAGAATTTCAATCGAGTTACAACCATTAAGATGACTGGCTCTACCGCAATCACCTGGCTCAAGGGAGTCGGTACCAAAAAGGCATTGATCCTGCAGGAGGCCGGTATTGTGACCTTTGATGACCTGTTTGATTATTTTCCCCGACGTTATCTCGATCGTTGTGCCATGAAGAGCATCGGGGCGCTTGCGGATGGTGAGACTGTGACGGTTGTCGGTACGGTAATCAAAACCCAGCTTGACGGGGATAGTCCTGGAAGGGAGCGTTTCAAGGCGTGGCTTGGTGATGCTACCGGTGTGCTTGAGCTGACCTGGTTCAGGGGTGTTCGCTACTTCTCCCGCACGGTTGTGCAGGGTGAGTCACTCGCTGTTTATGGAAAGGTGAGCTATTTTGGCCATCATGCGCAGATGCAGCATCCTGATTTCGACCGTCTCAGCCCTGACCTTATTGAATCGCGCAGCGGGGAGTGCAGCGACCTCGAGCTCTACAACACCGGCAAGATTATTCCTCTCTACCCGACAAATGATGCGATGAAGCAGGCGGGTTTGGGTTCAAAGCCCTTTCGCACCCTTGTTGCCCGTGCTTTTGAGGCGTGTACCCCAGGCAAGGATGAGAATCTGACCTCTTCCATGATTGCGGGCAACGCACTGATGCCGCTTGCTGAAGCTTATCGTGAAATTCATTTCCCCTCTTCGCATGAGCAGCTTGCAAGAGCCCGTTACCGGATGAAGTGGACGGAGCTCTTTTATGCCCAGCTCCTTTTTGCCTTGCGTCACAGCGCAATCAGACGGAACAGGGCAGCGGCAAAGTTTACCCATTCGGGGGAGGTGACCCAAAAGCTCCATGCGAGTTTGCCTTACACCTTGACCGAGGCCCAGAAAAATGCGATTCGTGAGATCTATTGTGACCTCAAAAGCGGCAGCCCGATGAACCGTCTTTTGCAGGGCGATGTGGGTTCGGGCAAAACTATTGTGGCCCTGTTTTCCATGGCTCTTGCGGTCGATAACGGGTTGCAGTCGGCCTTCATGGCTCCTACCGAGATTCTTGCGGTGCAGCACTATCTGGTGATGAAGCGTTTTTTCAATCCGCTTGGCTTGCAGGTTGGCCTGGTAACGGGGAAGCAGGGAAAAAAAGAGCGTCAGGCGGTGCTTGCCGCGCTCGGTTCGGGAGCGATGCATATTGCGGTCGGTACCCATGCCATGATTGAGCCGGGGGTGAGTTACGCCAGCCTTGGCCTTGTCATTATTGATGAGCAGCACCGTTTCGGGGTATTGCAGCGCAAGGCGTTGCAGGAGAAGGCGACACATCCGCATGTGCTGCTGATGACGGCGACACCGATACCGAGAACTCTCACCATGGGGGTTTTCGGTGATCTTGATGTTTCGGTTATCCACCAGATGCCTGCCGGACGGATACCGGTCAGGACGGTTGTGCGCTCTGAAGCTGATAAGCTGAAGGTCTACGATTTTCTTCGTACACAGATCAATGAAGGAAGACAGGGTTATATTGTCTATCCTCTTGTTGAGGAGTCGGAAAAAATGGATCTGAAGGCGGCGGTGGAAAGTTATGAGGAGCTGTCGGCCGCCCTGTTTGCTGATCTGCGTCTTGGATTGATTCATGGCCAACTGACGCCGGATGAGAAGGAGAGGGTGATGGAGCAGTTCCGGCGCAGGGAGATTGACTTGCTGGTGGGCACGACAGTCATTGAGGTGGGCGTTGATGTGCCGAATGCGACGGTTATGGTTATTGAGCACGCCGAACGCTTTGGTTTGGCCCAACTGCATCAGCTCAGGGGGCGGGTTGGGCGGGGAGAGCATCGTTCCACCTGTTTTCTGCTCCATGCAAAAATGACGGCGGAGGCGCGCGAACGACTTTCGGCCATGGAGTCGACGACGGATGGTTTTCTTATCTCTGAAATTGATGCTAAAATAAGGGGCGCAGGCAATATTCTTGGAAAAGAGCAGTCAGGAACATTGAGTGGGTTACGGGTTGCCGATCTGAGCAAGGATTTTGATATCATGCAGTTGGCCCGCGCTGCGGCATTTCAGCTTGTCGAAGAGGATTGCCAGTTGCGGGGTGCAGGGCATAGTATGATACGGGAGTGTTATCTGCATCATTACCATGACCGGTTTGTTCTGGCGGATATCGGGTAGTTTTTTTATAAAGAAGGGGAGCGGAGCAGTGTGAAGATGGAGCATAAGAGAGAGGCTGGAGCGGTGAGCAGCGGTATGGTCATTGAAGTTACCGGTTCAACATATATGGTACTTACCGACGGGGGTGAGGAGTTCAGGTGCCGTACTTTCCCCGGAACGAAGACGGAGAATGATTTTTCATCACTTGTTGCGGTCGGTGACCGGGTGGTGCTGAAAGAGGCTGAGACAGGCTCGGAGTTGTTTGAAGCGGTTATTACCCGCGTGGAGCTTCGTCGGAGTGCCTTGACAAGAAAAAGGGATCTCCGCCGGAACCGCAGCAAGGAGAAGGTGCAGGTGATTGCCGCCAATATTGATCAACTGGTGGTGGTGGTCTCAGCCTTTGATCCTCCGCTCAGTACTCGCCTGATCGACCGTTATCTGGTTTTTGCCGAATCGGAGCAGTTGAAGACGGTGATTGTGGTCAACAAGATGGATCTTGATGATACGAAGGAGACCAGAGAGCTGATGAAGCCCTATCACGCCCTTAATTACCGGATTCTTTATACCAGTGCCGAAGAGAAAAATGGAATGAGGGCTCTCCGCAAGGTTCTTGCCGGCAAGCTTTCTGCCTTCAGTGGTCACTCGGGTGTTGGAAAGTCGACCCTGATCAATGAGCTTTTTGGCTCGGAGCGTCTTCGGACGGGCGAAACCAATTGGAAGACTGGAAAAGGGCTGCACACCACAAGCAGTTCGATCATGCTGCCACTGCCCCGTGGAGGCTATATTATTGATACACCTGGGATAAGGGAGTTCAATCTTTCAGGGATTACCCGAGAAAACCTGCGTTTCTATTTCAAGGAGTTTCTCGCTTTTATGCCCGATTGTGCCTACTCTTCATGCACGCATACGGTTGAGCCGGAGTGCGGCATTCTGAAGGCTGTTGAGTCGGGCCGAATTGATCCGGAACGTTACGAAAGTTATCTTGCAATTTATGAGAGTATTGACCGCGACAGTTGAGCCTTGCGGGCAACGTCTCAGGTTGAACAGTTTTTGCCATCATGAACCATTCTGACCCATGATTTTTACCATCAATCCGGCGAATGAAGAGGTGATTGCCGAATATCAGACCATGAAATCCGGCGAGATTGAAGAGATATTGAGCGCTTCCTATCAGGATTACCTTTCATGGAGAGAGGTTTCCATGCAGGAACGCAGTGCATTGATGAGGCGCCTTGCGCAGCTCCTTCGCGAGCAGAAGGAGCGCCATGCCGCACTCATAAGCCGTGAAATGGGCAAGCCTCTTGCCCAGGCGGTGGCGGAGGTGGTGAAGTGTTCCTGGGTCTGCGACTTTTATGCTGAACAGGCACCACTCTTTTTAAAGCAGGAGGAGATCGGCCTTGACGGTGGGGCAAGGGGAGTTGTGAGCTGTGAGCCGATTGGCCCTGTTCTTGGCATCATGCCGTGGAATTTTCCCTTCTGGCAGGTTTTTCGCTTTGCCGCACCGGCTATCATGGCTGGTAACGCTGTTATGGTCAAGCACTCGCCCAATGTGACCGGTTCGGCCATTGCCATCGAGGAGCTTTTCCGGGAGGCCGGTTTTCCAGGGCATCTTTACCGTACTGTGCATCTCGCTCTTGAAGATGTTGATGCGCTGACCGGTTTTATGATTGATCATCCTGCCGTCAAGGCGGTATCGGTGACGGGAAGTACTGCCGCAGGCCGCGCTGTTGCCGCCAAAGCGGGACGAGCCCTGAAAAAAAGTGTGCTTGAGCTGGGCGGCAGTGACCCCTATATTGTGCTTGATGACGCCGATCTTGCCGTGGCGGTTGAGCAGTGTATTGCGGCCCGTCTTTTGAACAGCGGCCAGAGCTGTGTCGCGGCCAAGCGATTTATTGTGCACACCTCCGTCATGGAGCAGTTTGAATCACTTTTTCTGCAACGCATGAAGTCTGCGGTTATGGGTGACCCTTTTGATCCGGCGGTGGAGGTGGGACCGATTGCACGACGGGATCTGCGCCAGCAGCTTCACGATCAGGTTTTCCGGAGCGTTGCCCAAGGTGCTCGCCTGCTTTGTGGAGGAGAAATTCCGTCCGGGAAAGGCTTTTTTTATCCACCAACCATTCTTTCGGGGGTGCGCAAGGGTATGGTGGCTTACAGCGAGGAAACTTTTGGGCCGGTTGCAACCCTTATCGAAGTGGTGGATGACCATGAAGCCGTCATGATTGCCAACGATACTCCTTACGGACTGGGTTCTGCCATTTTTTCCGCCAACCGTGAACGGGCACTGGCCATTGCCGATCGGCTTGATGTCGGGAACTGTTTTATCAACAGTATGGTAAAATCCGATCCGCGTCTTCCTTTCGGCGGTGTGAAAGAGTCTGGATATGGTCGCGAGCTCTCAATCTATGGCATCAAGGAATTCGTCAATATCAAAACAGTGGTCATCATGGGCCGCTGACACCCCGTTTCCCCCATTTTATATCCGTAGGGCGGGGTCATCCCGCCCCGATTTCAGTGGTGGCCGACGCAACAATCCCAAAATGATGCCATCCCGGTCAACCCCGGCATGTATAACGTTTGGACGCAGAAAAAGCCTCTGCTTCCAGAAGAAACAGAGGCTTTTGATGTATGTACCCTGTCGCACGCTATGGCTTATAAAGCAACAGCAAGATCTGAAAGATAGGTCTTGATTGACTGGTGTTTTCCAAGTCCGAGTTTTTTGTGCATTCTGTAGCGGATGCTTTCCATTCCTCTTGTTGAGATGCCAACCGAGCGGCCAATCTCTCTGGTGTCGTAGTTCAGTTTTACAAGAAGGCTTATTCTCAGCTCACGCTGGTTGAGGTTGGCATGTTTTTTCTGCAGTTTCGACAAAAAGACAGAGTCAGACTCAGTGAGCTCTATGTTCAGACGTTTTTCAATAGTCTCGGTCTCAATAAGGCTCAAACAGGAATCAGTCATCGATCTTTTTACAGTGGTATCGATTTCAAGGGCATGTATCTGGTCAAGAAGATTGCGCAATGAATTTGTTTTTTCAGCAATTGCTGTAGAAACTCTTGTCAGTTCCAAATCCTGATTCGCAATTCTGTTACGAAGAACAGCAATCTCTTTTTCGTAATCAACACTGCTTTTGTTGGTTTCTTCTACGTGTGCGTTCATTTTATCATCCGGGTTATTCAGTTTTATGGTAACATCTTTACGCTGTTCAACGTCTCTGAAACGGCAGATTCTCGAAACAGCTTGAAGGATTTGCCGTATACAACATGAGGGTTCCTCCCAGTTCACCTCACTCTCCTGATTTCACGGAATTACTTTACCGTGATTCTGCCACATCAATTCCAGATTGGTTTTCCAAAGAATAAGAAAAACACAACGACTTATAATGTCAGCACAACTTCTCTTTCACTTACTTTTAGTCTCAACGCTCCCGTTGATCGACGTGTTAGCGGCAGTAATATTCGCTTTTTTTTATAATAATGCAAAATATATTTGTAGTTCTGTGTAAAAACACGCTTGCGCTTTGCTTTATACTTCCACAGCTATTTGTTTTGTATATGGTCGGGCGGATAGGTTGTTGAAATGTACAGACACGTAAGCCCTGTGAGTGAATTATTTGTTTGTCAAGATGTTCGATCATTACCGTTATCTTGCCAGCGTAAGTAATCAGGCAGAGACTTTTTGAGCTATTTTCAGTTTTCAATATGACGAAAAACCGGTCTCGTTACATTTTTATTTTTAATCCCGCAGCAGACAAGGGACGTGCTTCGCGCAGGGCTGAATGGCTAAAAGCACTCCTCTCCGGAAGGCAAGACTCGGTTCTTTTTACGACAACGTATGCTGGACATGCGGGAGTTATTGCTCGTTCTGAGACAGGTACCGATACTTGTATGATTGCGTGCGGTGGAGATGGAACGCTTCATGAAGTGGTTAATGCGGTTGCGGGAAAAGGTGTCACGGTCGGAATTCTGCCGATCGGGTCGGCAAATGATTTTGTCAAAACACACTCTCCCCAAGACAGGGTAGACTTGGGGATCACCCGTTTATTTGATGGGGAAAGTAAAGATGTTGATCTTGGCAGTGTCTCTTATGGCAATGCGAGGCATCGTTATTTCATAAATTCTTTGGGCATCGGTTTTACCGGAAGAATTGCAAAAAGCGTTCAACAGTCAACCTGGTTAAAAGGAGAGATTGTTTACGTTTATGCGCTTATGAGCGTCCTTTTTGGTTACAAGCCTATAACCATGGGTATCAAGATCACTCTTGAGGATTCTCTCATCGAACTTCATGGGCCGGTTTTTGTTTTTTCTGTTTTGAATGGAAAAGTTGAGGGAGGTAAATTCAGGATAGCTCCGCATGCTGAGTTGTCGGACGGTTTGCTCGATGTCTGTATTCTCAAGGCGGTGCCAAAACATCAGTTTTTCGGCTATGTGCTCAAATATCTTCGTGGCACCCATATCAGCGATTCACAGGTTCTTTACTGCAAGGCGAAGCGTGTTGAGGTAACGCTTGATACTGCTGATGTTATGCATTTGGACGGGGAGGTCTATGATAATATTTCCGGCAGGATTGTGATTTCGGTTGTTCCACAGGGACTTTCTGTGCAATAGGCATCTCATGAAATCACGAGTTCTGAAAGAAAGCTCTTGATTGACTGGTGTTTTCCAAGGCCAAGCTTTTTATGCATTCTGTAGCGGATGCTTTCCATGCCTCTGGTCGAGAGACCGATGGAATGGGCAATCTCTGAGGTGTCGTAGTTTAACTTGACAAGCAGGCTGATTTTCAGTTCGCGAGGGCTGAGGAAGGGGCATTTTTTTTCCAGTGTGGATAAAAAAAGTGAATCGGACTTCGTCAGTTCGATATCCAGTTGTTTTTCGATAGACCCTTTATCAATAAGGTTCAGGCAGGAATTGGTGATGTCGTTTTTAACAACTGGATCAATTTCAAGTGCGCCTATCTTGTCAAGAAGATCACGCAACCTCTTTTTATTGTTATTAATGACCGTCGTAAGTTTTGTCAGTTCTATATCCTGACTCTCAATTTTTCTTGTAAGAGCGGCTATTTCGTTTCCCATGTCGCGACTGTACTTTTTGTTTGCCTCCGTTTGTGCATTTATTTTTATAACCATCTGGGTTATTCGATATTCAAAGTCCTGTTTAAGCTGTTGCAGTTCGCTCTCTTTTTTTGCTTCTCTTGCTATAAGGTCAGTGCGCAAAAAGTCTATTGCCTTGAAAAATAGATAATAGTGGTGGCCAGGCGGTGGCGTCGTTATTTGCTCGTCAAGCATATCAAGCCAGGATATCCTTGCCACGACCTCCAGAAACCGTTTTTTTAGTGCGTGGTCTGTGTCGTGGTTCACATAGCATGATTCCATTTGTGAAAGTTTTCCTGCCTTGAATGCAATGGTATTTTCAATGGCCTCTTCATAGGTTTCGGTCAGTAGGACGCAAATTGTCTCAGGAGCGATCGCTGCAAAAGTTTCTACAATTATGCGCATGGAGTCTGCAATATTGTAAAAACCTACGACCCCGAGAATCGGGCTCCAGTTATAAAAGAGATCCGCAATAGCCTGTTTGTAGTCGAAGCTAATGCTGGAGATGTGGGCCAGATCGAACAGGATGTGAAACTGCTGGTTCAGGAGAGCGGATTCTGTGAGCACAAGCTGCAATAGTTCGCTGTCCATAACGTCAAGAACAACACTCTGTCCCGCGTCAACCTCAACCCAGGTGTGGACGATATTTTCATCAATCACACTCATCCACTTGGTATACCCTGCAGCAGGGTGCTGGGTTTTCCAGTGGCTTTTTGATAGCGTGTCAAGGGTGCCTGTCAAAGTTGAGTTTTGACGTATCATTCTGCCTGGCTCTTTTCCTGAATGGATAGTAGAAATTATTATGGGTTCAAGTTCGTCAAGGTATTGTTCACAGCCACACTTGAACGGACACTTGCATCCATTTAAAATTATCACAATATATTCGTTTTCATGAATTTTTGACCAATCCGAATTTCTCCGCGCGCGATGTTCCGGTTTCCAGGATAGTCCTGAATGAGCCGTGTGTCTGCTCCTTGATTTGCCAAGGCGAACCCGCAAGCAGCATTCCTCAGGCCTACCTGCTGTACGTGACCGGAACGCTCATCTGTTTCCCTGTTTTGTCGAGATAAGCAAATTGAAAACATGGTAATTTAAAAACAGTGATAAACTCATCTGCTTTGAATGCTTTTGAAGAATTTCCAAACAATTGTTCAAAGTGATTAATTGTCCATGTATTTTGGCCAGTAACTCTGTAACAATAAAGTTGAGGATAATCTATCAGTGAAATAGAGTAATATTTCGTAATCCAATCTGTCACCACACTGTCTTCACCTTTTGCAATTGACGGGTATATTGAAATTGCGGATTTACGAGCAAACAAGCTTCCTTCCCAAATTCTTGAAGGAGAAATTGATAGCAGTCCTCTTTTCTCCCACCACATTAACCATCTGCAGAGAAAGACGGCCTCAACTGAGGATTCGATGAGCACCTTCATGGAAATAGAGATTCTGTCCGGGTCGTAAAGATCATCATCATCCCATTGACAAATGAATTCTCCACGTGCTCTTGCTACAGAAAGATTTCGAAGATCTCCAAGAGTGAATGCTCCATTTTGGACTTCGACAAGCCTTATCTTTCCACAGTCCTCGTCAGCGAGGCTCCTGAGTTCATCGCCAACATTATCACAAACAATCACAAGTTCGCAATTCTTCCATGATTGTGATTTAAATGAGCTATAAGAGGCATAGATCAAGTCCATGTCCCCACGTGTGACCATGACACATGAAACCAGTTGATGTTCACTTAACGACTCTTCAAACCTACAAATATTTTTATATGAAGCGCTTATGCCTGTTCCTGCCGAAAATTTCCTGAATGGAATATATTGCACGATAACGAAAAAAAAGGGTATTATTATAAGTGCGCAGTAGATAAGCGGATCAAAAAAAATCAAATCAAGCACGACCTTTATGTCATTTACCCTATTAATTCATTATTCGCAAAACGAAAACAAGGTAGTTTGAAAACTGCTTCGAACTCTTCTTCTTTGAATACTTTGGAAGAATGGTTGAACCAGTTTTCAAAGTGATTGACATCACATGTATTTTTTCCGGTAACTCTATAACAATATAATTGAGGATAATTTATCAGCGATACAGGATTATTTCTGATAATCCTTTCGGTCACTATACTGTCTTCACCTTTTGCAAATGACGGGTATATAGAAATTGCTGATCTGCGAGCGAATATACTTCCCTCCCAAACTCTTGAAGAGGAAATAGATAAACGACCTCTACTCTCCCACCAGAGTAATAATCTGTATAGAAAGACGGCCTCAACTGAGGATTCGATGAGCACTTTCATGGAAATAGAGATTCTGTCCGGGTCGTAAAGATCATCATCATCCCATTGACAGATGAAGTCACCACGTGATCTTGCTACAGAAAGATTTCGAAGATCTCCAAGAGTGAATGACCCTTTTGGGACTTCGACAAGCCTTATCTCTCCACAGTCATCATCAGCGAGGCACCTGAGTTCATCGCTGACATTTTCGGATACAATAACAAGTTCACGATGTTTCCATGATTGTGATTTATATGAACGGTAAGATTGTCTGATCAGCTCCATATTTCCACGAGTGACCATCAGACACGAGACAAGTTGTTTTTCTTCGGCCAAATCATCAAACCGGCAAATCTGCAAACCTGAAGCATTTGGGGCTGTTCCTGGAGAAAATTTTTGGTATGGTATACTTTTCATCATAACTACTTTTTGCTTGAATTTTTGGCAATGTTAATCATTACGCGCTCTACGATTTCTCTTCTGCAATGGCACAGCCAGGCAGTTCACTCATTCACCACACCCTGACTTATTCATCAAAATAATAAAAAAAAAGGTGCAAAAATATCGTAATTGCTTATATTATTGGTGCTTAAGTCAATAAATAAGACGCGATATTTATGCAACCCCTTCAGCCGAATATAGTCACATCAGAGAGTACGCAACAAACATTTATTTTTTTACAATTTGGCATCAGCAATAGCCCCTTATGGGCAAAAAAGTTGCTATGGATTTTGATGGTGGCAACATCACAAGCGATATCAATGATACCCGACGCCCTTCATTTCAATTACGCACAGTATCAATGAACTCCGTATCCAGCGGGTATTTCACATCGCCTGCGCCTGCGAAGATGGAAATGACCGCAACAGTTTAAGCATTGATCCGGCAATAAAAATTGTTCTTGGTCGTTTACCTGAGACAGGGTGTTGTGAATTGCCGGGCAAGCGTAGAGCGGTGTTGAAGCGACGGCACTTCTCAGCATTTTTAGGGATATTGTCAGAAAACTGTAATATTGCCTTTTTTAATGCGTAACTTTGCATGTTAACAGCATCTGTTAAGAAACAAAAGTCTGTAATGCAATAATTATGACAATACCATCAATAAAAGCGGATAGGGGTTTTTATAAAGTCGAGTTCCGTGGCTGTGGAAAGTTTGTGATGGTTTTATACGCGAGTTAGGGAGTAGCCAATGACAGAATTACAGAACAGTGACAGAAACTCAGCGTCCGACGAGCAACTGCGGGTCGCTGGCTGGTGCGTAGCCTTTATTTGTGCCGTAGCCCTTCCAACGGGAGCAGCAAAGCTCTTGCCCGGGATCGTGTCGAATCCCGGTAAACTTAATGAAGACACAGCGCAAGCAATGTTCCAGGTGTTTGTGCTTACCGGTCCGCTTGTCTTGGCGGCTACACTTGCGACGCTGTGCGCAATGCGGAAATGGTTTGGAGAAAAGGCGATATGGGCTCTGGCGTCGGTTTCCTTCGGGGCATGGCTTCTTGGCAGACTCGGCTTGGGAATTGCCCCGGCAATTCCGCAACATATACAAAATCTTGGGCATCCGGCGCTCACGGTGGTGGGATTTGTTCTCAAAGGTTATGCGGAAGTGACTGGTTGGCTACTCACGATTGTCTCGGTGTTCCTTGGATGTTTTTTTGGGTGGGTGTCAAATACCAGGATGCCTCGCGAGTGGCGGCAATTATTGGACGAAAAGTTCTCAAGCGGACCTGAATGACCGCTTTATCAAGTTGTCTTTCGGCCGCGCGCATATTTGGAGATAGACAGTCAGGCAAGGCCGCCAAACTTGCGGATGCACGCGAGGTGCTGGCATAAAAAAAGCCCCGTAAACAGGGGAATTCCATATAGTGCCCTCCTGTTGCTCAGTGCGCCTTATGGCTCACCTCACACGCGAGAGATCAAAGGTTCAGTCTGCCGCTATAAGGAAGCCTGAATACAGATGCTCCCTTTGTAAGGCATTAAACTTAATTTCTGTTACTTGACTTCGTCAGTTTACCACTAACATATTTATGGAGAATACTGGTAACGAGTGTTTGATAGGTAATTCCTTCCTCCAGTGCTTTCGTCTTTAATGCCTTAACTCACTCGCCTGAAGAGCTTCAGCGACGCGGCCAGATGGCCCAAGACATGGTCCACAAAGTCTTCAGGCGACTTTGTTTTTCGGTTGAAAATGGCCGCAGCATCAAACTGTAAATCTTTTTCTATTATTTGTATCTTGACCAGAACTTCAGTTTTAGACTGATTATAGGAGTTTACGTATTTGGATTTGCTTTTTTTCTGTGGATTGAAGGAAACTGCCATAATCTTTATGATAAACGTCAATGAGGAAATTGATATTGCCATCAGCCACTGTTCTTTCTCGAGTCTTTACGTCTATGCTTACGTTTATATCTGTTTCATTTGTGTTCCCTCTGTGCAAATAAGTTGCAGGACTTGACGTAACTTTTAGGGCGAAAAAGAAAGGTACAGTAATGAACAAGTTGGAAAAGTTGTTTTAAAATATAAAGACACAGCGATTTTTGATGAAAAGTAGTAAACAGTAAAATACGTAACTTATAAAATGCAGGTAATTGTTTTTGAAGATACCAGGGTTCTGGAGTTGAAGCCTCTTGTTAACCTTAAGCCGGTGTATGCGCTTCGTACCGGATTTCGCTCCCTTCAGGAAAAGCTTGAGTTTTCAACCAGGGGAGATGTGGTGCTTACGTGGCATCTTCGCCGTTATCTTGCCCCTTTTTATGCTGAACAGCATCCCGAAAGTGTGGTCAACCAGCTTGAAGAGAAGGATGTTTTGCTGGTTAACGGTCGTATAGTTTTTGATGAGGCAGCCTCAAGAGCGGTTATCAAGGGCGAATTTGAACCTGGAACGGCTTACATGCAGGGCGAGGACCTGCTCTTTGCAAGAGTACCGGGTGCCCTGATCACTGATGGTGAAGGTCTGTTGCCAGACCTTATTGATACATCAGCACTTGCCGGAGAACTTGTTACTGAGGTGGTTACTGGGTTTCGCGTTATCACGCATCTTTGGGATATGATCGCGTTTCATTCCGATGAGCTTTTGCTGGATGCTGAAACGCTTGAGCTTGGGCGTTTTGAAGGAGATGTTCACCCTTCGGCGGCGATGGTCAATCGTTCAAATATTTATGTTGCTCCTGGAGCTGTTGTTCGGGCTGGCGCGGTGCTTGATGCGGACGATGGTTTTGTGGCAGTCGGGGCTGGTGCGATTGTTGACCCGCAGGCTGTGCTGATGCAGAATGTTTATCTTGCTCCATGGTCGAGGGTAAAAATCGGTGCAAAACTTTATAGCAATGTTGCTGTGGGGACTGCGTCGAGAGTTGGGGGTGAAGTCGAGGATTCCCTGATTGAGCCATTTGTCAACAAGCAGCATGACGGTTTTCTTGGCCACTCTTATATTTCATCATGGTGTAATCTTGGCGCGGGCACCAACACGAGTGATCTCAAGAATAACTACAGCCGGATCAAATTATTGCACAATGGCCGATTGCAGAGTACCGGCCTGCAGTTTCTCGGTCTGCTGATGGGTGATCACAGCAAGTGCTCAATCAATTCGATGTTCAATACCGGAACTGTTGTTGGAACCGGAGCGAACATTTTTGGTGGTGGATTTCCTCCAAAAGAGGTACCCTCTTTTTCTTGGGGAGGTAGTGATGGTTTTGAACCATATCAGGTTGAAAAGGCTGTTGAAACAGCGCGAAGGGTTATGGAGCGTCGTCAGGTTGTGATGAGCAGCAGCTACGAATTGATGTTCCGTTTTGTTGCCGGCATGGAGAGCGCATAGCGGTTATTTGTCTAATTTTTAAGCATGGGTAGGCATGATTCTTGTTGTCGATAATTACGACTCTTTCACGTATAACCTGGTACAGTATATTGGAGAGTCGGGGGAGAGAGTTGAGGTGTACCGCAATGACGAGCTTTCTGTAGAGGAGATAGTTGCGCTTGCCCCTGAAAAGATTGTTATTTCGCCAGGTCCAGGCACTCCAACTGACGCTGGAGTGTCGGTGCCACTGATTCATGCTGTGAAGGGTAAAATCCCTCTCCTCGGGGTTTGCCTGGGGCATCAGTCGATCGGTGCTGCTTTGGGTGGCAATGTGGTGCGTGCTGCCACGATTATGCATGGCAAGACCTCGCAGGTTTACCATGATAACCGGGGGATTTTCGCCGGTGTTGACAATCCGTTTGTGGCAACGAGGTATCATTCACTCATTGTGGAGCGCCAGACGCTTCCAGAGGCTCTTGTCATCCGTGCGTGGACTGAGGATGGGGTAATCATGGGGATGGATTCGGAGCAGCTTCTGCTCTATGGTGTCCAGTTTCATCCAGAATCTATCATGACCAGTGAGGGTAAAAAAATTATCAGAAATTTTCTTGAACTGTAGTATATGATTGAGAGGATGTGAGTGTATGGACATTTATCGACGTTCACCGGAAAGAGATAAAGAGAGCGCAGGAAAGGGCGCGGTGCAGCGTGTCGGTTCAGGCAGGGAAACTGATTTCATGGCTGACGGGTGGCGGGTTTTCAAGATCATGGCGGAGTTTGTCAGTGGTTTTGAGATGATGTCTGATGCAGATCCTGCGGTTGCTGTGTTTGGTTCTACAAGGGTTCAGGCTGATAGCCCTGAATATTTTCTCGCGGAGAAGCTTGGTCGTCTGCTTGCTGCTGAAGGCTTTTCGGTGATCACCGGAGGGGGACCGGGTGTCATGGCGGCGACAAACAAGGGGGCGCAGGGTGCGGGAGGGGCTTCAATAGGTTTCAATATCAAGCTTCCAAACCAGCAGGAGCCCAATAAATATATTGATCATAATAAATTGATCAGTTTTCAGTATTTCTTTGTGCGCAAGGTGATGTTCATGAAATACGCACAGGCATTTATTGCCTTGCCGGGCGGGTTTGGCACGCTTGATGAAGTAATGGAAGCAGTTACATTGATACAGACGGGGAAAAGTGAGCGTTTTCCTGTTATATTGGTTGGAAAAAGTTATTGGGGTGGATTGTATCGCTGGATAGAAGAGACGATGTGCCGGGACAAGGGCTATATTCATGCTGACGATCTTGAATTCATTTACCTGGAAGATAGTCTGGAAGAGGTTATCGAAATTATTAAACGATTTTATCCTGACGGTTATTCCCTGAATTTTTAATGGGGGATTGCTCTTTACCTGTTAATTTAAAAGTATTTTATCGTGGCATTTCCCTGTGAAAAAGCTGTCTGGTACTATCTTCCTCAAATCAGGGCAGATCTTGCCATTGAGCTTGTTAAAACTGGCATAACCCAATCGCAGGCGGCAAAGAAACTTGGTGTCACGCCCGCTGCAATCTCGCAGTATATTCATAAAAAGCGGGGCATGCAATCACTCAAGAGCAAAAGTTATCGCAAGGAGATTGAGATGGCGGTAAAAAAAATCTGTGAAGAGGCATCGCAAGAAGAGCTTCAGAGTCTTGTCTGCAACTGCTGTCATCTGCTGCAAAAGGAAGAGGGGGAGAATACGTGCGGCAAATAAGGCCTGTGACTCTTACAGTTCCACAATGATATGTGCTTCAGTTGCATGCCCGCTCAGCAGATTTTTCAGGGTATCGATCAGTTCCATGCCGTATTTGTTGAGATAATAAAAAATGTTGATGAGTCGTTCCTGGGGCAATCCTTCCGGAAAAAATGCGGTTTCTGATTTCAGGATCTGCTCAAGAAGTTCTTCATGTTTGCGTCGGCTTGCTTTCCATGTTTTCTGTTCAATATTGTCGATAATTTTTGCCGATTGGGCTGTCGATGCAGCCAGCATTGGTTCAAGGGTGGTGTCTATCTTGGCAAGTACCGGCTCAAGAGATGCAAAAACCCGGCGGATCTCTATCTTCGCGTCTTCAAACAGAGCCTCAAGTTGAGGATTTTCAGCGATGCCAACCGCATTTTTTTTTAGTTGCTGCAGGTCACTGAATACGGCATTGTATATTTGTTTGCGCGAAACCCCTGGTTTTCCGATTACCTGGAGCAGCTTGTCCATGATGCGGCTTATTTTCGGTTCAACAAGTGTAAAGCTCCCTCTGGGAATGATAAACGGCATGGTGATGCCAAAGTGTTCGTAATTTTTCCGGTACTGTGCAAGGTAGCTGATCTCTCCAGGTCCGGCAATGCAGGCAAAGGTCGGCAGGACGTAATCCTGGATAATTGGCCGAAGGACAACGTTGGGACTGAACTGTTCAGGGTGCTCCTGACAGAGTTCAAGCAGTTGGTGTTTTGAATAGCCCTGTTTTTCGGGTAAAATTGAGAAAGAGTTCTCTGTTGGATGTTCGATTTTTTGCCGCTGGCCAAGATGGTTGATATGAAACAGATTGACTGATCTTGGTTTTGTTTGTGCATTGTAGCCGAGTTGTTCGAGGCGTGAACTTTGTGCAATTACATTATAGGAGGAGGTGGGCGCGGATAAGAGCTCTTTTAAAAAAATTTTGGATGAAAGCTTTTTGAACTCGGTATCCTGGCTTGAGAGCAGAATCAGCGGCTGTTCCCGGAAGAGTCGCATCATGGTGCCGGCAAAACTCATCTCGAAGGTATTTCCTTGATAATATTGTTCCCTGAGAATATTTGAGACGCTCTCTTTGTGGATGGAATCAGGCAGGAGTCGGAGAAATTCCTCGACGGTATCATGAATCTCTTCGCCGAAGCAACTATTGGCAACCATCTGCTCCGCCACGCGTCGGTACGGCTCCTGCCGGAAGTGAACAACCTGGTTTTCAGAAAAAATTGCTGTGTGGGCCGATTCTTCAAAGTCATGGTCTTCACCTTCAAGCCAGAATATTGGCACAAAATCGTATTCAGGAAAGAGTGCTTTCTGCCGTTCTGCAAAAATAATGGCAGTCAAAGCTTTGTAGATGGTATAGATTGGACCGGTAAAGAGGCCGAGTTGCTGTCCGGTAACGATGGCCATACATCGCGGGGAACGGAGTTTTTTAATCTCCCGGAGGTGAAGTTCTGTGGCTCCGTAGCGGGTATTTTGTTTCGAAAGGAGCTGCACAAGTGTCTCACGATCGAAAGTTCTCGAGCCAAGTAATCCGAGCTGTCGATAGTAATCCGCCTCTCTCTGGTAATCAAGGTGGAAACACTCAGAGAGCAAATCCGAGCGCTCGGAGCCCTCTGATGTATAGTCACGAAAAAGCTTTGATAATCCTTTTTTTGGTGTCTGGATCTGTTTGTACTCAAGAAGAAAGGTGTTCACGTTTTTATTTTTGCAGGTTCCATTGTTCAAGGGCGCCGATAAGCGTGTGGTTGGTCAGATCGCATGAGAGCGGTGTGACGGTCACATAGTTGTGCCGTATGGCAAATTCATCTTTGTGCAGTGTATTATCGAGCAGACGCAGTGTCCCATTAAGCCAGTAGTAAGGGTTGCCAAACATATCGTTTCGTTCAATTGCCGACTCTTCCCATCGTGAACGACCCTGTTCGGTAATGACAATACCGCTAATCTGCGATTCTGCTACATTCGGAATATTGACAGAGAGAATGGTATCTGGCGGCAGTCCTTCAAGAAGTACTTTTTTTGCCAGTTTCCGTGCAAATTTTGCGGCGTATGTAAAGTCGGCATGTTCATAAGTGGTCAGCGAAAAAGCAAGTGAAGCAATTCCCTGGATGGCTCCCTCAAGTGCGGCGGCGACCGTTCCAGAATAAAGCGTGTTCATTGCCGTGTTGCTGCCATAATTTATGCCCGAAACAATAAGGTCCGGTTTTGATGGCAGAATATGGCTCAAGGCAACCTTGATGCAATCAACAGGGGTTCCTGAGACCGTATAACCAAAGAAACGGCCATTTTTCATGAACTTCTTGATTCTCAGTGGAACACCGAGAGTCATTGCATGACTCATTCCGCTGTGTGGTTCGGCTGGCGCAACAACCGTAATCCTGCCGATTTTTTTCATCGCCGCCGCCAGCACATGAATGCCCTCGCCTTCAATACCATCATCATTACAGACAAGTATATGAAGTTTCTGTTGCGTATCAATGTTGTCCGGTTCATCTGTCATGAGCATGTGTCTGGGTCTGATGTGGTCACAGGAGCCTCCCTATACGTGAAAATACAAAATAGTTCTGCTCAAAAGTTATGGCCGATACTGAAATAAATGATTGTATCTGAAAATCTTAACGATGTTTGCTCAATATCCTGAGCCTCATGGGGAAAGGTGAAAGCCTTTGAAACAGTAAATCTTGTCGGGCCGAGAGGGGTTTCCCATATTATACTGGTTCCAATGCCGTGAATAATGCGCCTGGAAGAGATATCATCCAGTTCCTTCCAGACATTTCCAACATTGTAATGCAGGAGCAGCGACAGTGGAAAAAAAATAGCATAGGACGGCTTGTAGCTCAACTGCATTCCTGCAGCAACCATGTTTTCGCATGGAAGCTGGTTTTCTTTCAAACCTATAAAGCGCTGGCTCCAGGATGTTCCCGGTCCCCCGAGAAAAAATTTTTCCGACAGGGGTAAGTTGTTGCTGCTAAGGCCGAAGAGTCCCGAAAGCTGCAATACGGTTTTGCTCCCGAGACGGATATTATCTTCATGGTTACCTGATACCTGCCAGAAAATATCGTGATTGTCAAGCACTGTCGGAGTCATCGAATAACGGACGTTTGTATAGGTTCCTGACGTGGGAATCGTTGGGTTGTCTCTTGAATCAAGGGTAAACTGTGTGCCGATGGAGAGCATATTGGCTGTTGCTGTCGTCAGTGCAGTGCCAGTCCCCCTTTCAGCATAGGATTGTGCATTTTGCAGTGTCAAGTCAGCAACAAGCTGCCCGTTTTTTCGGATTCTTATACCGAATGCCGGGCTAAAACCATATTTTTGTATGCCGTAATTTCTTGTGTCGCCTTCTCTGTTACGGTTTTCAAAAAAATGCTGATCATAAAAGAGTCGTGAGGACATCGTCAGGTGTGAGGGGCCGATGCGCGGCATATTGAACTCAAGGTTCAGCAGATTACTTTTTCTTCCTGTTTTCAGCCAGCCACCGATTGAGCTTGTGGTGCCTCCGAGATTTTCGTTTCTGACATCAAGAAGAAACTGTGCGTTATTTATTTCATCATAACGCAATCCGAGCCGGAGAACTGACGAGGTTTTTTCTTCAAGAGAAAATTTGAGAAGTGAACGTCCATCAGGCGTTGAGGGTGCAGGAGAGTCTTCGGAAATGGATACGCGGCTGAAGACCCCTGTTTCATAAAGATTATCGACAGACTCTTCAGCATGTCGGATGTTGAACGCATGTGTTGTATCGATTTTTATTTCCCGCTCCACAGGAGTTATTCCGGTAATTTTTTTGTCCTGGCGTATCGCAATGCTGTCTGGTTTTCCTGAAGAAACGTTTACCTTGAGCGTGTTGCCTTCCATTGAAGTGGTTTCGATCGTGACAAGGCTGTATCCTTTTCTGCGATATTTATTTACCAGTGCTTCGAGAGCTCTTGTTCCGCCTGCATTGGTCAAGAGCGTTTTCATGATCGGCTTAAAACAGGATTCGATTTCTTCATGCGAAAGGGTATCGGGGGGCCCTCCTGCAATCGTTACTTTTTGTATTTCTGGCAGCGGTTCAAGGTGAAATACAACGGTTTTGCGTCTACTGTCCACCTCTGCGTAGACACTGATAAAGAGATCTGTTGCGAGCAGTTCCCGAAGGGTTTGGGCGAGGTCTGTTGCATTGCGGACAAGAGCCGAAACAACAAGATAGTGTTCCCGGAATTCCGGACGTTCATGTGCAAAAAGAATGGTTTTGGCATAGTTTCCGATTGCAATGCCGCTGTGACTCTTCTCTTCCAGGCTGCGTTTTATGGTTTCGGCAAGAAGCTTTCCTTTGGCATACCCTGCATGGAGCAGAGTTTTGATATCTGAAAAGTCGGTCGCTTTGTGTTCACTGAGGTCGGGAGTGATGACGATATCGGCTTTAGCCAGTTGTGCAGGATACTGCATTTTTGTCAGGATAGTCATGGTTTGATCAGCCGCTTTCCAGGGGAGATCAAGTTCCCCGCCGGTTGTGTACATGCTGCCATGAGTATCGACGGCAATTTTATAGCGCGCGTTGATGGTCTCAAGTTCATCAACAGGAAGATTTGCAACGAGTCCACCGTCAACCAGTTGATAGCCGTCACGCAAGATCGGTTCAAAAAGAATCGGAACGGTGCTGCTGGCCCGCATGGCTTCTGAGAGGGAACCGGAGGTCAGCGTGATACGTTTTCCTGAGATAAGGTCGGTCGATACAGCCCTGAAATTGACCGGAAGGGAAGAGAAATCGCCGGAGACCTTGTAGAGACTGTTTAAAGCCAGAAGATCGAGGGTACCTGTCAGTTCCTGGGCAGAATTCAGCGATTTTGGCATCAGAAGCTTCAGTTTATCGAAACGGATTGCGATGGATGCCCGGTCGCGGATTTTTTGCTGTTCAAGAAAGATGTTTGAACGCGAGTAATTATTATGGAGCGAAATCATGGATTGCCAGGGCAGGCTTTGGGCGATCTCTTCAAGTTCATCCGGGCTGTAACCACAACTGTAGAGTCCTCCGATAATTGCCCCCATGCTTGTTCCTGCAATAAAGTCAATGGGAACTCCCGCTTCATCAAGGGCCTTAAGGACACCTATTTGCGAAAGAGCGTTGGCACCACCGCCCGAAAGGGCAAGGCCGACGGTTTTTCTTGCCGGCCTCATGGCATGGCGAAGTGCATAGCGGCGCATGGGAAGCTTAAGAGTGTCGGGATAGACAATCGTGGGGGTGGCTGGCAAGGCTGCGGCATCAGGAGGTGCCGTCACTCCCGGCAGGAGGGCTGCAAGAAGTGCTGTTATGTAAATAATTATTCTGACGTTCAACAATGGTTATGCTCCTGGTTCATAAACCTGTGATAAGGGCTCTTTCTTGGGGTTGCTTTTGAGAATCTCATGCGGACTTCCTATCTTGAGCTTTAATGTATAACCTTTACACATCATTTTGAAAATGGCTTGGTTCAAACGGGTAAAACCCTCAATACGTCCGACCGAAAAGCGTGATATGCCGGAAGGGTTGTGGTGGAAATGTGAAAAGTGTGGAGCGATGCTTCATAAAAAACAGTTTGAAGATCATTTCTTTACCTGTGCAGAATGCAGTCACCATTTCAGAATATCCCCCTATAAATATTTCTCGATTCTCTTCGACGACGACAAGTATTCCGAGTTTGATGATAACCTTCGTTCGGCGGATCCTCTTGGCTTTGTCGATACGAAAAAATATCCTGACAGGGTACACGATACTATTGAAAAGAGCGGAAAAACTGAAGCATGTCGCAATGCATACGGAGAGAGTGGAGGGCGCCCCCTTGTTGTTTCAGCGATGGATTTTGGCTTTATCGGTGGTTCCATGGGCTCTGTTGTCGGTGAAAAAATAGCACGCGCCATCGACAAATCACTCCAGCTTGACGCTCCTCTTCTGGTGATTTCCCAGTCGGGCGGAGCTAGGATGATGGAGGGCGCTTTCAGTCTCATGCAGATGGCCAAGACAGCCGCGCGACTTACCCGGCTTAGCGAAAGAAAGCTGCCTTTTATCTCCCTGATGACCGATCCGACCATGGGAGGTATCAGCGCCTCCTTTGCCATGCTTGGTGACATCAATATAAGCGAGCCGAAAGCCCTTATCGGGTTTGCAGGCCCCAGGGTGATCCGCGATACCATCAAAAGGGATCTGCCTGAAGGATTCCAGCGAGCCGAATTCCTGCTTGAACATGGTTTTCTCGATCGTATTATTCATCGCAGAGATCTGAAAAGTGAGCTGACCAGTCTGCTTGCCATGCTGAAGGTTTAGCTCCAGGAAAGCGCGGCCGACGTTACAGGAAATTGTTCCATGAAGATTTTTTTGATCTCAAGGGCAATTTCCTGATGCTCCTGTTGAGTGCTTTTGTCGGTTCGCACCTCCAGATAGTGTATCCAGCTTCTGACGGAGCCTTTCATATAGAGTTTTGTCTGGGTCGCCATTGGCAGGAGCACTCTTGCACACTCTTTGGCAATACCCTTTTCAAGAGCTTCGTTGTAGGCTTCAAGGGTCAATCGGGCAATGCGTTCCTGTGCACCATCAAACCACTCTCTTGTTTCTTCATCAAGATCGTTCAACGAGTTCTGCCGGTTTTTGCTATCCTGGCGTCTCGGCTGGTATCGCTCAATCTCCTGCGCTTTGGCATAGCGTTGAGAGAACTCCTGGAACTGAAAACTTTTGTGGCGAAGAATCTGTGGCGAAATAGCCCTTGATGTTACAATTTCAACGGTCATATCAACCATTTCAAAGACACTCCAGTGCTTGTGGGCAATGCAATATTTGAGCAGCTTCTCATAATCGGGCGTCTCCTGATGAGGGCTTGATACTCTCGCGCAGTAAGCGATAAGCCCTTCGGGGGAGAGAGGCTGATTTTCAACCTGGATCAGCGGAGTGGTGACCGAAATGAGGCGTACCTGCATGTTCCACAATGGTTTTGTTGTATTGAAAATCAATATAGAAAAACTGATACACTTTTCCCGGCCCTCCATGTTGGTGGAAAGCATCCTTTTTTGCTAATTGGAAGCGGAATTCTTTACTTTAAGGGGCGACTTACCAAATTCAAACGACAGGGCGGTTATGGCAAATATTAATTTCGGTTTTGAGCACCATGCCAGAAAAATGTATTCAGGGGCGATAGAAGAGGGGATCACCAACACTCTTGTTCCCATGGTTATAGAGACTTCAGGGCGGGGTGAGCGGGCGTTCGATATTTTTTCACGGCTTCTGCGTGAACGCATTATTTTTCTTGGCAGCGGGATTGACGAGCATGTGGCGGGGCTGATCATGGCCCAGCTTATTTTTCTTGAATCGGAAGATCCTGAGCGCGATATATACATCTATGTCAACTCTCCCGGTGGCAGTGTCTCTGCTGGTCTCGGCATATACGACACCATGCAGTATATCCGTCCCGAAGTATCGACCGTCTGTGTCGGCATGGCCGCAAGCATGGGAGCATTTCTTCTTGCCAGCGGAGCGAAAGGCAAACGGGCATCTCTTCCTCATTCAAGGATTATGATTCATCAGCCATCAGGTGGCGCACATGGACAGGAGACAGATATTGTTATCCAAGCACGGGAGATAGAGAAGATTCGCACGTTGCTGGATGAACTGCTTGCCAGTCATACCGGCAAGGATGTTCGTCAGATACGCGAAGATTCGGAAAGGGATCGCTGGATGAATGCTACGGAGGCGCTTGAGTACGGCATTATTGACGCCATTTTCCAGAAACGTCCCATGCCTGAAAAGAAGGACTAACCACGACCGATGTTATCATGAGCGATCAGACCGAAGTATTCAATCTGGAAAAAAGCTATAATCATCACGACGTTGAAGAGCGGTGGGGAAGTGCGCACTGGGAGGCGCTTGGCAGTTTTCATGCTGAAAGCTCCCGCGTGCTCGAAACGGGCAAAGAGCCCTATACTGTGCTCATGCCCCCGCCAAATGTGACCGGAAGCCTGACGCTTGGCCATGTGCTGAACCATACGTTGCAGGATATTTTTATTCGCTACAGTCGTATGACCGGAAAAGAGGCCTTGTGGCTTCCTGGTACCGATCATGCAGGTATTGCAACGCAGACGGTGGTAGAGCGGAAGCTGAAAAAGGAGGGGATAACCCGCCACGATCTTGGACGCAAGGAGTTCCTCGGCCATGTCTGGCAGTGGAGGGAGGAGTACGGCGATCTCATTCTCCGGCAACTTCGACGGCTCGGCATCTCCTGTGACTGGCGGCGTAACATCTTTACCATGGATGAGGGCGCCTCAAAAGCGGTCATTAACGCCTTCATCACCCTCTACCGCGACGGATTGATTTATCGCGGAACCCGTATCATCAACTGGTGCCCCGTTTCACAGACGGCGCTCTCTGATGAAGAGGTGATTATGAAGTCGCGCAGGGACAAGCTGGTTTATGTGCAGTATGCCCTTGTCAGCCATCCAGGGCGCTTTATCACCATCGCGACCGTCAGGCCTGAAACCATTCTTGCCGACGTTGCCATTGCCGTTAACCCCAAAGATCCCCGTTATGCCGATTTGGTGGGTGAGCTTGCCGTTGTGCCGGTTGCCGGCCGCTATATTCCCATCATTGCTGATGACTATGTCGATATTGAGTTTGGTACCGGCGCGCTGAAAATCACTCCGGCACATGATGCCAACGACTATGAGGTTGCCAAACGCCACAATTTGCCCATCCTTTCGGTTGTCGGCAAAGATGGTAAAATGACTGACGAGTTCGGCTATGGCGGCATGGACCGGTTCGTTGCCCGAGAAAAAATTCTCGGAGACCTCGAAGAGTTGGGCAACCTTGTCCGTGTTGAGGAGTATGAGCACAACGTTGGTTATTCCGAACGGGCGGATGTGGTGGTTGAACCCTATCTTTCCGAGCAGTGGTTTGTCAAGATGAAGCCTTTGGCCGAAGCCGCCCTGCAGGTTGTCAATGACGGTGAAATACGTTTTCACCCTCCGCACTGGATCAACACCTACCGCCACTGGATGGGAAATATCCGTGACTGGTGCATCTCCCGTCAACTCTGGTGGGGGCACCGCATTCCGGCCTGGTACGACAGCGAGGGCAAGGTATGGGTTGCTGCATCCTACGAAGAGGCTTGTCATCTTGCCGGTACCGACAAGCTGGTGCAGGACGATGATGTGCTCGACACATGGTTCTCTTCATGGCTTTGGCCGCTGACAACGCTCGGCTGGACAGACAAACAGAGTGACAATGAAAATCTCAGGGCTTTCTACCCCACCGATACGCTGGTGACCGGTCCGGATATTATCTTTTTCTGGGTTGCGAGAATGGTTATGGCCGGGCTCTATTTCAAAGGCTCAGTTCCTTTCCGCGACGTCTATTTTACCAGTATTATTCGTGACATGAAGGGGCGCAAGCTCTCAAAGTCACTCGGCAATTCACCCGACCCCATCAAGGTGATGGATACCTATGGCACCGATGCCCTGCGTTTTACCATCATCTACATTGCTCCTCTCGGTCAGGATGTGCTCTTTGGTGAGGAAAAGTGTGAGCTTGGGCGGAATTTTGCCACCAAGATATGGAACGCCTCCCGCCTTGTTTTCATGCAGCGCGAAAAATATTTCCGCGACCATGAAGAGTTTTCAGCCATCTATCGCAATTTCGATCCCCGCTCCGTTACTGGTGATCTGGCTGGTCAGTGGCTTTTGGCAGGATATCACGGTATGCTTGAACGCTATCATACCGCTTTTACACAGTTCAGGGTCAATGATATTGTCAAAAATCTCTATGACTTTTTCTGGCGCGACTATTGCGACTGGTATCTGGAGGCGCTGAAGGTGAGGCTTTCAGGAGAGTTGACCAGAGCGGAGGCCCAGCAGACCGTATGCCTTGCGGTATGTGTGCTTGAGGGTACACTGAAAGCGCTGCACCCGGTTATGCCTTTTATTACCGATGAGATATGGCATCAGGTTCTTCAGCGTTCAGCAGATGAGAGCGTTGCCCTTTCGCCGATGCCTCTTTCCGACAGCGAATTTGCAGGAGCCGATCTCCGTGGTTTTTCCCTGATACAGAAGCTGGTGACCGAGGTCAGAAGTCTCCGCTCGCTCTTCGGTGTTCCTCACAGCAGCCGGGCAGAGGTTCTTTTCAGGCCGGGCAATGAGGATGACCGGTTGCTCATTGAAACCAATCTTCCGCTTGTTGCCGCGCTTGGTCAATGCATCCCCAAACTCATGGTTGATACAAAGCGCCCAGGACATGCCGCAGGTTCCGTGGTTGAGGGCAATGAACTATTTGTGTTGCTTGAGGGGTTGATATCCTTTGATAAAGAGCGTGCAAGGCTGCAGAAAGAGATTGCCAATATTGCCTCCTATGTAAGCTCGATTCAAAAGAAATTGGCAAGCGGGGGGTTTGCAGACAATGCGCCCCCTGATGTCATTTCCAGGGAGCGTGAAAAACTCAGGGAGGCTCAGGATAATTTCGAAAAGCTCAGCAGCAATCTTGCCGTTCTCAGTGACTGAGGAGTGACGCAATTTTGGTGATGGTTGATTATGCTTGAGTGCGTTGCGATGGAGAGAAGAAAAAAATCTTTTCTTTGGATTTAGTCAGCAAAAAATGATATCTTCCGACTTTTCCTGTTTGTCTAATGCATCATGCAGTTTGTCAGGAAAAGTTTAAAACGCTGAAGTTCGAAAGGAGACGCAATAGATGAGGCAGCTTAAAATAAGCAAACAGATAACCAATCGTGAGAGCCTCTCTCTCGATCGTTATTTGCAGGAGATAGGTAAATATGACTTGTTGACAGCCGAAGATGAGGTCAAGCTGACCAAGGCGATCAAGGAGGGTTTTGATATGCCGGTTGATACGATCGAATACAAGAGGGCTAAACGCGCTCTTGACAAGCTGATCAAGGGAAACCTGCGCTTTGTTGTTTCTGTTGCCAAACAGTATCAGAATCAGGGTCTGACCCTGGGAGACCTGATTAATGAAGGAAATCTGGGTCTTATCAAGGCCGCCAAAAGGTTTGATGAAACCCGGGGCTTCAAGTTTATCTCATACGCGGTATGGTGGATTCGCCAGTCTATTCTGCAGGCTCTTGCCGAACAGTCACGCATTGTACGACTTCCGCTCAACAGGGTAGGGACGCTGAACAGGATCAGCAAGGCATACAGCCAACTGGAACAGGAATTTGAACGCGACCCGAACACAAGGGAACTGGCCACTTTGCTTGAAATGGATTCGCAGGATGTCGCCGACACCCTGAAAATTGCCGGACGCCATGTTTCCGTAGATGCCCCGTTTGCCCAGGGCGATGATAACCGCTTGCTCGATGTGCTGCAGAATGACGGTCATCTGCCCGACTACGGCCTTAACCGCGACTCACTAACCCTTGAGGTCGAACGCTCCCTCTCCGTCCTTGCTCCGCGTGAAGCTGACGTTATCAAGTCCTACTTTGGTATCGGTATGGATAACCCGCTCACCCTCGAAGAGATCGGCGAAAAGTTCCGCCTGACCCGTGAACGTGTCCGCCAGATCAAGGAAAAAGCAATACGCAGGCTTCGCCAGTCGGCATACAGCAAGGTACTGAAGGAGTATATCGGAAGCTGATTGTAAAAAAAGAATTTGACTTCCAAAGATTGTTGTGGGGTCTAATCCTCTCTATTAAAAAGGCATCGGGAAAAACCCGGTGCTTTTTTGTTTGCTCAAAACGGATCAATCATGACCAGAAATTATACCAAAGCTGACGGTTTGTGACGTTTTTGTAGTGCTACCGGTTAGACTCTGTCGGCTCTGACCGGATCACCATCCTTCAGCCCGAGTATCTCCGCAGCATTGCCGTTTCTGACGGCAATTTCGATCATGCCGCTGCTGCCCGTATAGGCAAGTGGCTGCTGGTCGGCGACATCGCAATAGGTACGACAAATCGGTAGTTCATGTTCCCCCGCACTTACCAGCCATTGATTTGAGCGCTCAAGCACTTCAGAGTCAAGAGAGGTGATCAGGTTGCCGAAATGGTCGGTGCAGATGATCGTTCCCTCCCATGATGCGCCGTTGTCTCTGCTCTGGCATCCCGGCAGCGGGATTCTTGTGCATGTTGATGGATTGATCTCTGAACCAAGCTCTTCGAAGGCAACGCCTGAGGCGAGATGCGCGGCAACGGGAGAAAAAACATCCCGACCATGAAAGGTTGAGCTGCGGGAGGAGAGCATGTAGCGCTCATTGGTGATGGTGACACAGCGCGTGACTTCTGCGCCCTGAAAAATAGAGGTGAGCAGGCCGTTATCGGGAGCAAGAAAAATATGGCGGGCAGTTTCTACCGCAATTGCCTTGCGCGAGGTGCCCACTCCAGGATCGACCACTGCGACAAAAATGGTGCCGTCAGGGAAATACGGGGTCGATTTACCAAGAAGAAAGGTGCCTTGTGCAATATTCTGCGCTGTAACGGCATGCGTAAGGTCAATGATCCGGGTCGCGGGGGCAATAGAAAGAATGACTCCTTTCATCTGGCCGACATAGGTATCGCTGAGGCCAAAATCGGTCATCAGAACAACAGCAGGCGGGAGAGCAGTGTGCATGAGGCTCAGTCGATAGCGGTTTTATAGATGGCATAGCCGATGCCGAGAAAGAGAATATTGGGAAGCCATGCGGCGAGCATCGGGTTTAGCATCCCCTGGTCTCCGGCGATTGCGCTGGTTTTTTGTACTCCTAAAAAGAGAAAACCGACGAAAAGGGTGACGCTTATTTCAGAGGCGAGTCCACCCCGCTTTTTTTTTGCGGAAAGTGGTACACCGATAAGAATGATGATGAGAGAGGCGAATGGCAGGGCTATTTTGTTGTGAAATTTTACCATTGAGCGTTCCAGTCCGGAAAAACCAGCTTTCTGCTTTTTTGAAAGGTATTGGTAGTGGCGGATGATGTTCATTTCATCAGGCTGAAGATTAAGCTCCGCCAGTGAATTCGGAGAAAGTGCAAGTTTCAGTGGTTTTACCGGTGCGAAATGAAACGCTTCACTCCCTCTGGTAAAAAAGCGGATTGAAGCGTTCTGCATTATCCATTCGCTTTTTTTCTGGTCGTAACGCATGGTATCTGTGTCGGTTCGCGATATGAGCCGTGTGCCGTTGAATTCCTCGATGGAAACGGCGCTGAGTATGGAGCAGTCAGGATTGACGGTGCCTATAGAGACCATACGTCTTCCCGGTTCGAGAATATGGATATTGCTGTTTTCATGAAGATTAGCAGAATTATTATTGAAAGAGCGCTGTTCAAAAGCATTCTTTTCGGTAACTGCCGAGGGCGAAATCCACCATGCGTTGAGAAGATTCAGGACGAGAATAATCATGCCGCCGGCAAAAAAGGGAACAAGAAGTTGGCGCATACTGACACCGGCAGAGCGTATTGCAGGAAGCTCACCGGAAAAGGAGAGTCTTCCGGCAACAAGTATTGAGGAGAGCAGTGCGCTCACTGGAGAGATGACGAGAATGATGGAGGGTATCGACAGAGCGTAATCACAGACAATATCCCACAGAGAGAGATTTTTGTCCATGAACTCGCCAAGTTTTTCAACCATATTGACGAGAACGAACAGGCAGACAAAGGCTATTGAGCTGAAAACAAAAGCCTTTGCAAACTGCCTGAATATATACTTGTTGAGAATTTTCATAGGTAAACAAACCACCACCAGGGTGGGTGCAGAAGGCACTGTTTAATAGCCGAAAATATCCTTCAGCGTGAGTTCTTTTACGGTGCCATACTTCTTCAGGGTTTTCATGTCAAGATTTTTTTTCTTGCCAAGCACCAGCATGACATGTTTTTTGTTCCTGAAATGGTCGCTGTGAAATTTTTCAATATCGGATAGAGTGAACAAAGCCGCATCACGATAAATATCCCTCCTGATATCATGGTCGTGCCCCAGCCGGACAGCCTCTTCGTAATTGAAAAGAATCTCTGTTCTCGTCAGCCGCTCGGTTGAAATTTTCTGCAAAATGCCGTTTTGGGCTGAAGCAAAAAGTTCGGGTGATTCAGGCAGCTTGTTCATCAAAATGCTGATACCATCGAGCGCTTCGGGAAGCTTGTCTGCCTGGGTGCCGATGTAGCTGACAATATAGTTGTGCTCATCTTTTTGTTTCGGTGTTTTGTAAACTGAAAAAACAGAGTAGGCGAGCGCTTTGGCTTCACGCAACTCCTGGAAGACCACGGACGACATCCCGCCTCCGTAATATTCATTGAAGAGGGTGGAGAGGGGGAGTATGGATGGATTGTAGAGCTGATCTCTTGTCATCAGAATGACCTCCGCCTGGGTCATATCGTAATTGACGACATAGACAAGATTCTCGTGCTGCTCAAGATCATGGAAGGGGTCGGTGACCGGCGGAGTCTTGAACAATTCTGGGTAATGGCGCACCGAACGCAGTTCACTGAGCACTTCCGCTGACGTTGCAGGGCCGTAGTAAAGTACCCTGTGGCTGTATTGCAGGAGGTTGTGCACCTCATCAAGCAGCTCGTTAGAGGTAACCTGTTCAAGCTCCTCATTGCTGAGGATGTTGGTGAAGGGCGAGGATGGGCCGTATTTGCCATAATTGGTCATCGCCTCAAAGAGAATCTTCTTTTTGGCAAGCTTGGCATCGGTACGCTCTTTCAGTGTGCCGGCTTTGAGCTTTTCAAGAGCCTCTTGATCGGGTTTTGCATTAATAAGAAGATTTTCAAGCAGTCGAATGGCGGCTGCAGAGTTCTTCTGAAGTCCCGAAAGCTTAAGGTAGACGTAATCGTCGGAAGTAAATGCCGAAAAGCTTGCGCCGATTTTATAAAGTTCCTGGCTGAATTCAGCAGGAGTAAGGTTGCCTGCTCCGAGATAGGAGAGGTATTCAAGGGCAAGTTCTATTTTTTTGCTGTTGTTTTTCCCGATATCGAAGACATAATAGAGCGAGAAGAGTTCGTTTTCGTTGTTTTGCAGATAGTTCAGCTTGATGGATGGGTTGACATCAAAAAAACCGATATCCTTTTTATAGTCAAGAAAGACCGGTTCAGTTTTTTTTGATTTCAGCGCCAGCAGTTTCTCGGCAAATGGAGACGAGCTGTTCCGGTTCACCTTCAGCGGGGTGATCGGTGGTTTCTGGATTTTTGTTTCGCTCTTGGGAGTGCCGTGCTCTTTGTAGACTGCGACATAGTTCGAGCTGTAGTGCTTCCGGACAAATGCAACAAGATCCTCTTTTGTGATTTTCTGAAGACGCTCAATCTGGCTTACATGATCGGGCCAGGCCATACCCCAGACAAACGCATCAACGTAGGCTTCAACGCGCCCCCTATTGCTTTCATAGAGCTTCAGTTGTTCTATTTTCATGTCGTTGATTGCCGCTTCAATCAGCCAGTCAGGAAACTTGCCCTCTTTGAGCAGTTCGATCTGGGCGAGCAGCATATCCTTCACTTCGTCGAGGCTCTGGCCCTCCCTCGGCTTCCCACTCAGAATATGGGCGGAGTAATCTTTCATCATTATCAGCATCGAACCGGCATCGAGTACCTTCTGCTGCTGGTTCAGGTTAAGGTCAATCAGGCCGGCTGTCTGGTTGAACAGCACCTTGTCGGCAAGCGTTATGTAATCGGCATCAGAGTTGTTGATACCATTGAAGCGGAATCCGATTACGATCTCTTCAGATTCGGGCCCTTTTGCCTTGATGACCAGGGGTTCCTTGATTGCATCTTCCACCGCCGGGGTAAAGTGGGGCACCTCTTTGGGCTGAAGCACCGAAAACTTTTTGTCGATCAGCTTTATGGTTGCATCCGGATCAAAATCCCCGGCAATGCAGAGTGCCATGTTGTTAGGCACATAGTAGCTCTTGTAGTAGTTAACGACATTGCGAATCGAGGGATTTTTCAGATGCTCGGCCTTTCCGATAGTGGTCTGGGTGCCGTAGGTGTGTTTTTTGAAAAGTCCGGCAAAAAGATTTTCCCATATTTTCCGGCTGTCACTGTCCATTGTCATGTTCTTCTCTTCATACACGGTTTCGAGTTCCGTATGAAAGAGCCTCATAACCGGGTTACGAAACCGTTCCGCCTCCATGGAGAGCCACTGGTCAAGCTTGTTCGAGGGAATATCGTTGACATAGACGGTCTGTTCCACCCAGGTGTAGGCATTGGTGCCCTGGGCGCCGATTGAGTTCAGAATCTTGTCGTATTCGTTTGGTACCGTATATGTTGCAGCCACGTTGGAGATGCTGTCGATATCCTTGTAGATGGCCGCCCTTTTCTCCACATCTTCGGTTGCGCGGTATTGCTCATAGAGTTCGGAGATTTTTTCGAGTGCGGTGTGCTCTTTTGCATAGTCAAGAGAGCCAAGTGAATCAGTTCCCTTGAAGAGCATGTGCTCAAGATAGTGAGCAAGACCGGTTGTCTCGGCCGGGTCATTCTTGCTTCCTGCCCGTACGGCAATCGATGTGTAGATTCTTGGTTCGTCTTTGTAAGGGCTCATGTAGACCGTCAGTCCATTTTTGAGCGTATAAATTCTTGTGTGGAGGGAGTCTCCGGGAACAGTCGTGTATGGATAAGGCTTTTCTTTGTTGATCATGGGCTTACAGGAAATTAAATGCAAAAAAAGTATCCCGATGGTTAATATGGGGATATAGCGCGTCATAACTCTTTGAAAATTATCCGGCATCAAAAAAAAAGATAATAATGGGATTAAAAGCGGATAATTGCAACCACCCTGAATGACCTTTTTTTTAAAAGATCCCGCAAAAAAGCCATCTGTCCAAAAGGTGCTTGCATAGGAGGGATACACTTGTTGTTGTTATTATAGATAATCATTGTCGAAGAACTAACAAACAGCATTAATAGTTCTTTTGTAAGCCTGAAATGAAAGAGGCTCGAAAAATATCAAGTTTGGAGTGTTGTCTATGCAGGTGAACGGGAGCGGAATATACAATCTTGTCAGTCCTTACAGTCCGGCGGGTGATCAGCCGAAAGCTATTGAAGCGCTTTGTGAAGGGGTTCGTTCGGGGAATCCTTATCAGACACTGCTTGGTGTTACCGGGTCGGGAAAGACCTTTACCATTTCCAACGTTATTGCCCGTTTCGACAAGCCGGTTCTGGTGATGAGCCATAACAAGACGCTTGCGGCGCAGTTGTATGGGGAACTCAAACAGTTTTTTCCCGATAATGCCGTTGAGTATTTTATCAGTTACTACGATTTTTATCAGCCCGAAGCCTATCTCCCCTCTCTCGACAAGTATATCGCCAAAGATCTGCGCATCAACGACGAGATTGAACGGCTCCGTCTCAAGGCCACCAGCTCCTTGCTCAGTGGCAGGAAGGATGTTATTGTGGTGAGCTCGGTCAGTTGTATTTACGGTCTTGGTTCTCCTGAAGATTGGAAAGCACAGATTATCGAACTCCGCTCCGGAATGGAGAAAGATCGGGATCTCTTTTTGAAGGAGCTGATAGCGCGGCATTACATCCGCGATGATGTTCAGCCGAGCCCGGGGAAGTTCCGCGTCAGGGGGGATATCATTGATCTTGTGCCTGCTCATGAGGAGCTTGCTCTCCGCATCGAGTTTTTCGGCTCTGAAATCGAAAGTATCCAGACCTTTGATATTCACAGCGGGGAAGTTCTTGGTGTTGAAACATAC
>CAIMHT010000097.1 GCA_903840935.1 uncultured Chlorobiaceae bacterium | reverse complement strand
GAGATAGATGATCTTCAGGCCCACTCCTCTGAAGAGACGAGCTGTGGGAAGGACGATTTCTTCCTTTTCCGGTGTATTTCCTTGAACGAAAATCAACAGTGGAGGTTGATTGAGAAAGGCGTTTCCGGCCGTGTCGATGAACTGGATGCCAGCGTCGCGCAATCTTACCGCGGTCTCAGGGGGAATGTATCTTGTCGCCATCACAAATGGATGTGGCATCTTATCCCTGTTTACGAGAACCTGGAGTTCACCGGTTTTGGTAAGATATTTATTTACCTCTACGCACCAAACGAATGCGTTCCCGAAAACTTTTCCCTTCATCAGGAAGTCGTATCCCTGGTCATGAAGGACGTGACCCGGTTCAATCGCGTATTCCAGTGGAGCGATTGTCTTCAGGGCTTCCATAGCCCGCCGAAAGATTTCTGCATTATCTCCGGCTAATTTATGTTCAATATATTCCTTGTTCATTTAATTTGAACATAGCAAATAATTGAACATTAATCAACATAATGAGTTGATTCGCTATGTAATGCCAATGATGAAGTGTATTTCCGCCTCCTTGATTTCATGACGCAACTCCAGCAATGCTCGTCCCAAGGCCATGCTTGGTATTCATCCCTTTTGCTTTGGCATAAAGCTGAGAAAACGGGCTTTTAGCGCTTGTCATGCGCCTTGTCGGTACTCGGATCATGGCGCTTTGTTATTGAGCCAGAGCAATGATTTTTTTAAAAAAAGGTAGCCATTGCGGCATTTTTTTTAAAAAGCCTTTGCGGAGGCCGTCGTTCTTACCCTCTTTGCGTGATACTCGGCTGAAAGCGAACCGTTGCCGGAGCGGCATCGCATCGTGGCGCATTCCGGCTGAATACCATAGCGTTAAATGCCGAGAGGGGAGCCGAACGGGATATTTTTTAGTGAATATTATTTTCTATGCGAATGTTTTCATTTCCTGCACGGCGCAAAAGATCTTCCGCTTTTAGGCGTGCAGGGAATGATCGAGAGTGTTTCAAGGTATCTCTCGAAAACGTTTTACCGGCAATCGTATCGTTGAACATCAAGAGGGGTGCGCCCTCTTTTTGGTATGACCGGAAAAAATACTGGCGGCATTACTTACACTTCCTTCGTGTAACCGTCAACAAGAGGGGGGTACATTTTCAATGGGGCAGGAGGAAAAAGAATTTGATGCTTATTATTTTGAGTGTTCTTGCTTTGCCGAGATGAGCAGTGCAAGATTTGCCTGCGTCTCTTTGGTGATCGGGTGATTGGATCCCAGCGTGTTCTGCTGAATTTTCAGCGCCCTGTGAAAAAGGGGTTCGGCCTCATCATACCGTTGTTGATCCATCAGGACAGAGGCAAGGTTGTTCAGCCCCTGGGCTGTCATCGGGTGTTCCGGACCGACATCCTTGATGATCATCAAAAGAGCTTTACGGAAAAGAGGTTCTGCAACAGAGGTGAGGCCACCTGCCCTGTAGTAGGCTGCAAGGTTTCCGAGGGAGACGGCAACCGAGGGATGATCATAACCAAAATGGTTTTCGCGGATGGCAAGAGAGCCCTGTATGAGTGGCAATACTTCCTGAAACCTTTTTTG
>CAIMHT010000096.1 GCA_903840935.1 uncultured Chlorobiaceae bacterium | reverse complement strand
GCCACAAAAAAACGCCTTCCGGCCAACTCATCGCTTTTCATATTTGCTGCTTCGATGAATTTTTCATAGCTATATGCAGCTCTCCCTTGAGAGCCTCGAAATTATCCCGAAGAGGAACATACACAACAAAGCCCTATCACCATGCTCATTATCGACGGAAAAAAGGTCTCCCTTGACCTGAAAAACGAACTGAAAGCCAGCGTTGAAAGCTGCCAGGCCACTACAGGCAAGGTCCCCGGCCTGACGGTTATCATTGTCGGCCATGACCCGGCATCGCAGGTTTATGTACGCAATAAAGCCAAAACATGCAAAGAGATCGGCATGATTTCCACCGTGATTGAAATGGCCGCCGACACCACCGAGAAACACCTGATTGATACCATTCACGAACTGAACAACGACCCGGCAGTCCACGGTATTCTTGTCCAGCAGCCGCTTCCGAAGCAGATTGACGAATTTGCCGTTACACTTGCCATTGACCCGTCAAAGGATGTTGACGGATTTCATCCCGAAAACCTCGGACGTCTGGTTATGGGCCACCTCGACAAATGTTTTGTCAGTTGCACCCCTTACGGTATTCTTGAGCTGCTCGGACGCTACAACATCGAAACCCGGGGCAAGCACTGTGTCGTGGTCGGACGCAGCAACATTGTCGGCAAACCAATGGCAAACCTGATGCTGCAGAAGCTTGACGCCACCAACTGCACCGTCACTATCTGCCACTCCGCAACCAAAAACATTCCCTTCTACACCAAACAGGCCGACATTCTCATCGCGGCGATCGGCAAGGCGGGATTCATTACCGCCGATATGGTAAAGCCCGGTGCTGTAGTCATTGACGTCGGCATCAACCGTATTGAGGATGCATCCACAAAAAGCGGCTACCGTCTCGTCGGGGATGTGGATTTCGACGCCGTATCAGCCGTTGCCTCAGCCATGACTCCGGTACCAGGAGGAGTCGGACCCATGACTATCGCCATGCTCCTGAAAAACACGCTTCAGTCATTCCAGCGTATCAACGGGCTGTAAGGCAGTATGGCCAAATCCTCTACCAGATACTTATGCTCAAACTGCGGTGCCATCTCCCTGAAGTATCAGGGAAAATGCTTTGAGTGCCAGAGTTGGGGGACACTTCAGGAGACCCGCATTGAGCCCGAAACAAGAAAAAAGGGTGCGGGCTCTTTGGGAGAAGTCTCCGTCATACAGAACCTGCATGACGCCGTCCCCTCAGAGTTCCTGCGTGTCATAACCGGCATCGGCGAACTCGACCGGGTACTCGGAGGAGGACTCATGCAGGGTTCTGCCGTTCTGGTCGGAGGAGAGCCGGGCATCGGTAAATCAACCCTCATGCTGCAGCTCGCTGCACGTCTTGCCCCGGCAAAAGTGCTCTATATCTCCGGCGAAGAGTCGCCAAACCAGATCCGCGAACGGGCTCAGCGACTCTCCATTCAGGCAAAAAACCTCTGGCTTGCCGCAGAAGTGAACCTTGAGCGCGTCCTTGATCTCATTGAACGCGAAAAGCCCGCGCTGGTCATTATCGACTCCATTCAAACCGTTCATTCGGATGAATACCAGAGTTCTGCCGGGACCATCACTCAGATCCGGGAGTGCGCCGCCATGCTGATTCGTGCAGCCAAGCAGCAAAACGTCATTTTGATGATTATCGGCCATATCACTAAAGAGGGGGCGCTTGCCGGGCCAAAAGCGCTTGAACACATGGTCGATACGGTCTTGCAATTCGAAGGTGAAGGCTACCAGCGCTACCGCATTATCCGCTCTGTCAAAAACCGCTTTGGCTCCACCAATGAAATCGGTGTCTTCCGCATGGATGAAACCGGCCTTGAAGAGGTCAGTAACCCGTCAGAATTCTTTATCTCTGGACGAAGAACCGATGTGCCGGGCAACTCAATCCTTGCCGCTATCGAAGGCACAAGGGCCCTTCTGGTTGAGGTACAGGCACTGGTCTCCAAAACCAACTACTCCATGCCGCAACGCATCAGCACGGGGTTCGACCTGAAACGAATGTCGATCATCCTTGCCGTCCTGCAAAACCGGCTCCATATCGAAACCTGGGGGCAGGATGTCTTTGTAAAAATAGCCGGAGGTCTTAAACTGGCAGAGCCCGCAGCAGACCTCGCCATTGCTGCGGCCATCGCCTCAGGGCTCATGAACCGTCCGGTTGACCCCGCAACTGTCTGCTGCGGTGAAATAGGGCTTGCCGGGGAACTCAGGGCCATCAGCGACAGCGAACGGCGCATCAGGGAGGCCGCCCATCTCGGCTTCAAGCGCATTGTACTGCCCGAAGCCAATACCCGCGAACTGAAGCCCTCACTGCTCAATCTTCCCATTACCATCTTCGGATGCAAAACACTCTATGAGGCACTTCAGGAGCTTGATGTCAATGGATAGTAAACAAGGGATAATGGAGAGTTGATAGCGGATAATTGAATGAATTGGTTACATTTTACTGTAGAATTCAGCAAAAAATAAAACTCAAAGAGAGGAGAGCAATGTACATCCTGATTCAGTGGCTGATCAATGCTGTGGCTGTCTATGCTACCGCGCACATACTTGACGGCATCCACCTGAAGAGTTTTGGTGCAGCAATTCTGGTTGCACTGGTGCTTGGCCTTGTCAATGCTGTTGTAAGACCGGTACTGGTGTTTTTTTCAATACCGTTCATCATTGTGACGCTGGGGCTTTTTCTGCTCGTCATCAACGCATTCCTTCTGCAATTTGCGGCTATACTTGTCAGCGGATTCTCCATCGACAGCTTCGGATGGGCCATCGCCGGTTCAGTAGTCATCAGTGTGATTTCCTGGGTATTGAGCTCCCTTTTCAATTACTGAACCATTGAAGTGCCCCCGACAACCTCAAAAAAAGTTGCCGGGATGGTAATGCATCAGGCTTTAAGCGCTTCACAAAACAGGTGGCCGTATTTTCTTACGATTCGAACATCACTGAAACCAATCGACTCAAGAATATCCTTGTAGGTACCCTGCGTCTTGAATCCAAGGAATGAAAACGGCATCCCTGCACCAAGAATATAGTGGCTCAAATAATCAAAGTTCGGGTTTTCCGGATCATCAATAATCATGTCGAGAATGACCAGCCTGCCACCCGCTGGAAGTGCTTCCCATGCTTTTTTGCACAGCATGTCGGTCACCTGCTCATTAGCCGAATACAATATTCTGCAGAACATGACGGCATCGGCAACAGGATAGGCATCTCTGTAGATATCCACGGCGGCCCCCCGAAGACGGTCAGCCACACCTTTTTCAGCGGCGTTTTCATTCACCAGTTCAACAGCGCCGGGCAGGTTCAAAATGGTGGAATCAAGCTGAGGAAATTTTTGCAACAGGGCTGCGGAAATATCACCGATGCCCCCGCCAACATCCACAAGCGTTTTAACCGTTGAAAGGTCGGCCTCCTCAAGCAGCAAGGTGATGACAAAATGGGCATTGCTGCGGTGCATTTCCTCAAAATAGAGGTTGTCTTCACGTGTTACAGGAGGGTAGGCTACATCGGTCTTGAAATTCATCTTTCCCCTGACAGCATCAGTTATTTTCAGGTAAAAATTATCCGAAAGCGTTGCCATGGCTTTTGCCAAAGGGATCATATAAAGATTAGGATGCGCATGGCTGGGAAGAAACATTTTTTGTGCAAAAGAGGTGAGACTCCACTTGCCATCCTCCAGCGCTATTATCCCCATTTGCCGCAGTGCCTCAAGCAGCATGGTTAGGCGGGAAGGAATCGCACCGACACTCTCTGCAAGTGATACGGTATCTTTTGCATCATCAGCAAGGTGGGTAAAAAGATCAAGTTCAAGAGCTGCCTTGAAACAGCCGCACTCTACAAGACCTTTAAAAATAAGTTCATTGGCTCTGTAGCTTTGTTGTAATAACTCATTGTTATCCATAGCAAAAAAAACGACTAAAAAAGAATTAAAGGGAAAAAATCTGTCGATCAGGCATCAAAGATACGCTGAACGGCAAAGCCCCCAGGGTAATCACACTCCTTGTATCGGGCAGCAAGGTACTAAAGAATTGATTAATTGTGCACGTTGTTGTTCTGCTGTATCATCCGATCCTGTTTATGATGATTCCGATCAAAAGGAATGTGTAGCCATTTATTCTTGAAGACGGCATCTCCCGGTTCAAGCCCGGTCAGGCTGATCGGAAGAGTGATGATCTTGCGCTGATTGCCGATATGTACAAAGAGTTCATCACCGGTTACCCAGACATCAATATCAACAGGATTGGCAAACATGAGCTTCAACTGCACCTCATAGACATCGCCATTGCGAACAAACTTTATGGGCGACTCATCATACATCATAGCGGATGGATCGCTCTCACCGTAAATATCTTTGGCAAAGAGCTCAAGTGACTTGAGACCGACAATCTCTTTTTCATACATTTTGAGCTTTTTAACCGGAAGGGGCGAAAAGCCCTCTTCGATCTCTCCGAGGTATTTCTGCTGGATCGTCTTCCAGTTCTCCAGATAGCCACTGTCCTCTTTTGTATCAAGCAGTCTGTTGACCAGGATCATATCCACCTTGAAGCCATAAAGGTTCAGATAGGTCAAGGCACGCATGGTCTCCTTGATCGACATCTTCTCCGCGTTCATGACCAGACGAACCGTCGATTTATTATTATCTGTAAGAATCTCGCGGATACCTTCAAGCTCATCAAAAACCATGTCAACCGAATCAAGAGCATCTTCGGGAGGAATATATTGCGCAATTTTATCCGACATTTTAGAAAGCGGCTTGCTAAGCGGCCTGACAACATATTTTGTGACGTTTTTGATCGCCTTCACCCCCCATGAAAGGGTGTCGGGAAGAGAGAGAAGCCGCAACGTCTCGCCAGTCGGGGCCGTATCAAGGACGAGAACATCATAATGTCCGGAGTTTTTATATCGCTTTATCCTCAGAAGTGAAAAAAGCTCTTCCATGCCAGGCAGGATGGTCATTTCATCGGCCATAACTCCCGAAACGCCCTGTGCCTGAAATATGCCGTTGTAGAATTTCTGGACGGCATGCCAGTTCTTCTTCAGATCAACATAAGGATTGACTTCAACAGCATAAAGATTTTCCCTGATTTTGGTCGGTTCGGCGCCAAGAGGCAGGTTAAACGAATCGGACAGGCTATGTGCAGGATCGGTTGAAAGGATCAGGGTTCGATAGCCCAGTTGTGACAATCGGACAGCCGTCGCCGCAGAAACACTGGTCTTGCCCACTCCACCTTTGCCTGTGAAAGTCAAAATTCGCATAAAATACGTTTTGGTGTTATTGGTAAAAACAAGAAAAATTCAAAACCTTACTGACCGCCTGAAAGAGTACAGCAACCGTCTGAAGAGTGGCGGAACACTGCCGGGAGGAGTAGCTACCCCTGGCAGTATTGACGCATCAGACTCAACCTGAATCCACTGAACAGGATACAAACGAAGAGAAATGACCTGCAAAGACTGAAATGAATACTACCGGAAAGCAGAACGTCAGGAAAAGCATTACCATACATCATCACTTCCTTTATATACAGACAATTTATAGTAAACTCCAAAAAAGGACAAATTCCCCTTCTCCCCGACAGCAATCCCCATTGCAGGTAACGCGCATAAAAATGGTTATCGCTTTACGATGATATTCTGAACAACAGGTGCCTCTTTTGCAATCGCTATTGCCTCCTCACGTTTTTTAAGCAACAACGCCGCAAAAGGATGATGTTTATTGCCCTGGATGTTCAACGGCAGTGCAACGCTCTGAAACAGTTCATTTTCAAGCGTCCAGGGCTCATCATGCTCAACCCAGGTCACAAAAGCATTTTTCTCCATCCATGAATCAAGCCACTGCTCACCCTGACTGGTTAACGTCATTTTTTTTCCACTCCCGACCCTTCTCAGGGGAAAGTGACTCTGTGAGACAAGCAGGATGCCCAGCGAACGTCGAAGGGTTGATTTGTCGGCATTCCCTTGAAAATGGTAACGAACCCTTTGCAGGAGCGTTTGCGTGGAATCTGTTTTCCCTTTTTTGTCTGGCGAACTTCCCACATAGAGCAAGCACAAACCTTCATGGATAAGGCACCCATCTACAGGAACTCCATTCGGCACCTCTTTGAAGAACCACGCATAGAGACCATGTACCTTGGGAACCGGGCATGGATTTGAAAGGACTTCCGCCCTTGAGTAAAGATGCCCAGGATTTGAAAAAAGGTTTTCCATCTGAATTTTTTGATTCAAAGTGTTGATTCAGGTACAAATATATCGAAAAACCGTGCTGCTCCCTGAAAGTCACTCCTCCAATGCCCGGTGTATCAGCGCAGGAGTGTGCTGCACCGTACGGACGAAATGAACATCCGGCTTACCGAACACCATTGCATAACCAATAATATGGTCATCAGGTATACCGAGACGCTGGCGACTCAAGGGCAACAGATCGCTGATGACCTTGTATACCAGACCATTCCAGACCGTGCCGACCCCATTGGCCTGGGCGAAAAGCTCAAAGTAGGAGAGGGCGATTAAACAGTCCTGCACCGGAGATGCCACACGCTTTGGCGCCGAAGCGACCAGCAAATGAGGGGCATCACGAAAGAGCAAATCAACATGATGCTTCTCCCATATTTTGACAAAATTGGTATAGTACTCCATCCCGGCTGGCAGGGAGCTTTCTTTTACCATTTTTCCCAACCCGGCCATCACTTCATCACGAAATTGTGCCATCTTCTCCTTGCTATCGAGCACCGTAAAACAAACCTGGCGTGAGTTCACACCAGTTGGAGCGTGCCAGGCAACATCAAGGAGATGCTGAAAAAGCTTTGGATCAAGATTTTCACTCCTGTAGCGCCGCACCGATCGTCGCCCTTTGATCAGCGTCTCCAATTTATCGGGATCGGGATATCCACCAGTGAGAGAAATACTCTCTGCCGGATCCAGCCTAAAAATGGAGATCGACCCGGTCGGGCAAATCGCCAGACAGTGCTGGCATCTATAGCAGTTGCCCTCTTTCTCTGTGGCAATGAAGGGATATCCATCATCAGCCATGGCTATGATGCGTGCAGGACAATCAGCAACACACTCACTGCAACGGGTGCAACTTTCTTTGTTTACTTCGAAATCAAGCATCGTTGTTTCAGAAATTTTTGAATACCTCATAAAGAAATCTGCTTCGCTCAATGACAAAATATACCCAAAGCAATGCGATTCAGCACGGAGCAGATTATCAGAGTTGGCTTTTCTTTCCGTTTTACATATTCGCACTCGCTGGTTATCTTCTCCCATTCACTGACCAAAAAGAACTGTTCACGAAGTAACTGCCGATTTATGACCATGAAGGGAGAAGCGCGGGCGATTGTTTTGCAAAAGGCCAACAAGCTTAAACTGCAAAGTGCTGCATATCATGCCAATGAACCCGGCGATGTCCTGGTGAAAACCATTGCGAGTACCATAACACCGGGATTTGACCGGCTGCTGTTGACCAACAAGGCGGTGTCGAAGAGGGTATTCAAATATCCCATCATGCCGGGCAGTGAGGCTATCGGCCAGGTTCTCGAAACCGGCCCTGGGGTAACTGACCTGCGTCCCGGCGATTTTGTCTATGCATTCAGGGGTGAACGGTGGTCTGGAATCGAATCCTACGCGGGCTGCCATGCCGAAGTTATCCCAACGTCGCGCCAGAACCTTTTTGCCCTTGGCCGTCCTCCTGTTCACCGTGATCTGCTCATCGGACTGCTTGCCTACGCGATAAGCGCTGTTGAAAAAGTGCAGCTCGATGCCTCGTCGAGAATTCTTCTGCTTGGTCTTGGTTCGGTCGGCCTCATGGTTGCGGAGTACCTGCACGCTCTCGGTTACAAGCACATTGATGCCGTCGAAACCTTCAGCATCAGGGGGCAACTTTCTCATGCCGAGCATATTGCCCTTGCCATCGACGATTTTACGCAAGAGTTCAACAACAGCTATGATCTTGTTATTGAAACCACGGGAAGGATCCTGATGATAGAAAAGGCCGTTCGACTGATGAAGCCGCAAGCGAGGGTTCTGCTGATGGGCAATTATGAGGTTATGGCCTACGATTATCGCCTGATACAGCACAAGGAACCGGCAATCATAAGCTCCGGCATTACCGACCTCTCTCACCTTGAGGCGGCTTCTGCCCTGCTTGAGAGTGGAGGGCTTGAGAGTGAAAAGTTTTTTACCAGTGTCTTTCCTGTCGAGCAGTTCGAACTGGCATACCGCAGGGCTCTTGACAGCAAAGATTCCATCAAGACCGTGTTGAGCTGGCTCTAACTCCTGAAAATCGTTGTCCCATGGCTGTTGCCGTACGTTTGAGCGCTCTTTCAAAAAAGTTCGGAAGCTTTTCTGCGAACAGCAATATCTCGCTTTCGGTGGAGGAGGGCACCATTCATGCGCTTGTCGGGGAGAATGGTGCTGGAAAAAGCACCTTGACAAAAATCATCTACGGCATGCACCGCCCGACCTCGGGCGAGATGTTCATCGATGGCAAGGCCGTCTGCTTCTCATCTCCACGCGAAGCCATTCATTCGGGTATAGGCATGGTTCATCAGCACTTCATGCTCATACCAGAATTGTCGGTAACCGAAAACATCATCCTCGGCAATGAGCAATGCGGGCTGTTTCAGCGCATTCCCCTGAAAAAAAGCAAGGCTCTTATCCTCAACGATGCCGAAGCCTACGGACTGGCTCTTGACCCTGACGCACTGGTGGGCAGCCTGAGCATCGGAGAGCAGCAGCGGGTTGAAATCCTCAAGCTCCTCTTCCGTCGTGCGGCCATCATGATTTTTGATGAGCCGACCGCAGTGCTCACCCCTCTGGAAACGGAGCGTTTTTTTGCAACGCTCCGCTCGCTTCGCGATAAGGGAAAGACCATTCTGCTCATTACCCACAAGCTTGATGAGGTGCTTGCCGTGGCCGACATGGTAAGCGTGATGCGAAGGGGCGAAATTGTCGGGACCATACCGGCTGCTTCGGCAACAAAAGAAGAGCTTGCGCAGATGATGGTGGGGCGCAGCCTCCTCTTGAGGGTCACCAACCCGCCAGCCTCCCCCGGCGAAACCATACTTTGCATCAACAAGCTCGGTTTTCGCACAAAAAAAGGAGTTGAGCGGATTCACGACCTCTCTCTCACAATCAGGGCAGGAGAGATCTACGGCATTGCCGGAGTTGAAGGGAACGGACAAAGTGAGCTGCTGCAGATGCTCTGGGGTCTTGCGCCTGAGGGAGCAATCATCTGTGGCGAAGCGCTGATCAGGGGGCGCTCACTCATCGACCGCTCACCCTCCGAAATAGCCCGCATGGGTGTTTCCCATATCCCTGAAGACCGTCTGCGCCATGCCGTTATTTCGAACTACACGATTTCTGAAAACCTTCTGTTCGGGCGACACCGGGAGCGCTCTTTTCACCACGGAACAGGCTTCAATACCGAAGTTGTCAACCGATACGCCGAAGAGATGATTGCCGACTATGCTATCAGTTGCAACTCCCCGGATCGCCAGCCACTCAGAGCGCTCTCGGGAGGCAACCAGCAAAAGGTGGTGCTTGCCCGTGAACTCAGCCGCCCAGCCATCTCCCTGCTTCTCCTTGCCCAGCCTACCCGAGGTGTTGATATCGGCGCAATCGAGACAATTCATCAAAAGATTATCGAGGCACGCACGAGCGGTGTCGCCATCCTCCTTATCTCTTCTGAACTTGAAGAGATCATTGCGCTTTCAACACGTATCGGCTGCCTCTACAAGGGCTCAATCCGCCATGAATTCAGTCAGGAGGAGGTAGAACTCAAAAAAGATTCGTCCGATACGTTCCAGAAAGAGATCGGTCTTCACATCACCTGAACAACCCTTCGCGCCATGAATCGAAAAAGTACAAGAGTGCTTATACCCCTTCTCTCGATACTCTCTGCCCTTGTTGTCAGCTCTCTGATTATTTTTATTGCGGGTCGTGATCCGCTCATGATTTTCCAGAAAATGTTCCATGCAACGTTTGGCTCTGCTTATGGAGCCGGACAGGTACTCTTCAGAATGACAACGCTCATTTTTGCAGCTCTGGCCGTTGCCCTTCCTTTCCAGGTCCGGCTTTTTAATATCGGCGCTGAAGGTCAACTCCAGATGGGTGCCTTTGCTGCGGCAATGACTGGTGCCATGCTTCCGGCCTGGGTGCCGTCTCCTGCCGCCATCCTCCTCTGCATCATGGCAGCCATGACGGCCGGAGCCGGATGGGCACTTTTTGCTGGAGTGCTCAAGGTACGTTTCGGCGTCAATGAGGTTATTGGAACCATCATGCTGAATTTCATTGCCCAGGGCATTACCGGATATCTTCTGACATGGCACTTTGCAATCCCCTCAACGGTGCATACCACCCCCATTCATGACGCCGCCGTAATACCTGCATTCGATACCCTCACCGGATGGTTTGCCAACTCGCCGGCAAATCTGAGCTCTCTTCTTGCGATTGGTATTGCACTGCTTTTCCATATTCTCCTTTTTTCTTCAAGGTTCGGGTACGAGATGCGGGCTGTCGGACTGCAACCTGATGCCGCACGGTACGGAGGAATCAATGCCGGGATGCACACCCTCACGGCAATGGGAATCGGCGGAGCTGCTGCGGGTCTTGGGGCGGCGAACATTGTGCTTGGTTACCGGCACTTCTATGAAGCGGGAATGACAGGAGGCGCAGGATTTACAGGCATCGCCGTAGCATTTCTTGCCGGTGCCCACCCGTTGTGGATACTCCTCTCGGCTCTTTTTTTCGGGGTACTCGAATATGGCGGACTGACGGTCAACGCCTGGATTCCAAAGGATATCTTTATGGTCATCGAAGCACTGACCATCATACTCGTCATTGCTTTCAGCGCTCTTGGACGGCGGTTGGGGTAAAGAAAGAGAAGATTATTTTTTATCTTCATTTTTCATCGATTCTTTCACGAAGCGAGGTTGGGGGTAATTTGCCCTGAGCGATTAAAAAAGAGAGGGAGACAATGGAAAAGAGAGACATGGAAGAAGAGGGTAAGCCTGATCAGGCTGAACGCAGAGTAAAAATGCGTGAAGAGCAGGTAAAACTTGCGGCTTACTACCGATGGCTGGAGAAAGGGAAAAAAGAGGGGTCAGATGCCGATGACTGGTTTGAAGCGGAGGATTCTCTTACCGATTGAATCGATATCACCATTTAGCAAAGCAGAAAAGCCATTCTTTTCGGTTGGAGTGGCTTTTTTTATGATTATCAACACAAAACTATGGCAAAAAGCATCAAAACTTTCTGGGGATCACTCACCATTTTCTATGCTGGCATGTGGCTGGTTGTTCGCATCATTCTTGAATATTTCGGTATTATCAGCGACGGCAACGACCGGACTACCGGTATCAAGGATCTTCGCGAAGAGTACAAAAAAGCCAACTACAAGTGAAAGCAACTACTCTTCCATGATGACGACACTTAGTTCAATCGGCTGATCGGGCGCAACATGGGTACCTGCGCCAGGCCTTTGACTGATAACCGTATTGGGCACGATAAAGGTCGAATATTGGGTCGTAATTTTGCCCACCGGGAGGGCCGCACTGGCAAGCACCTTCTGTGCTTGTGCAAGAGACATGCCAAGGACATTTGGCACGGAAATTGTTTTTGCTTCTTCAACCGGTGACTGATACCTGCCGATAACAATGGAAACGGCAGTGCCTGACTTCACGATGGTACGCGCCGGAATCGACTGACTCATTACCCTTCCGTCCATCTCAGCGTTGGTGATTGGAGTGCTCTGAACCTCCTGAATCACCATCTCCATACGGTATGCCATCTGACGGGCATCGAATTCTGCCCGTCCCAAAAGATCAGGCATAGGAAAGGCTGGCTTTTCCTGCTTGTTAACCACAAGGAAAACCTTTCTGCCGGGCTTGACCTCCGTTCCTGCTTCGGGCATCTGTGAGAGGACAATATTGGAATCGATTTTGCTGAGGTAGGTGACATGGTAACTTTTTATCGCCTCAAACCCATCCTGCCGCAACCGATCCGAAGCATCCTCGTACTTCATGTTAAGCACATCAGGGACAACCTTCGAACTCCCCTGTGAAATATAGTAAGGCATAATCAGCCTGTCGAAAATCACAACAAACCCTATGAGCAAAAGAACGATCAAGCCGACTTTTTTCATATCGCTGTAAACCTCTTATTATTTATGCGATTATCATTTTTTCACGTAAAACAGGTACAACAGCAGCAAAGAGGGGAGATCAATACTCTCTTTTCATGACAAAATCAACCAGATGCAACAACGATTTTTTTGCCGCGCTGTCTGGAAACGAGCTGATTGAGGCTACCGCTTTTGCGGCAAATCCCTCTGCAACTTCAGCCGCATAGGCGAGCCCTCCCTTTCCTGTAACAAACGCTATAACCTCCCCGCTTTTCACCGCCCTCTTTCGGGAACTCTTTAAAATGGAGCGAATCGCCCTCTGTTCTGCTGGCGGGGCATGACGAAGAGCGTAAATGAGAGGAAGCGTTATTTTTTTGTCCTTGATATCGATACCCATCTGCTTGCCGGTTTTTTTTGAATCTCCAGTGTAATCAAGCAGATCATCACGGATCTGAAAAGCAAGTCCGAGATACTCTCCGTAACTTTTCAGTGCTGCAATTTTTCCCTCATCAGTGGTCGCACTCATCGCCCCCATGGCACAAGATGAAGAGATGAGCGATGCGGTTTTGTCAGCAATGACGCTTAGATAATCCTCTTCAGAAATATCAAGACTGCGGGTTTTCTGTATCTGGAGAATTTCCCCCTCACTCATTCGGCGTACCGCTTCCGAAACCATGTGGAGAAAGCCATAATCTCTGTATTCAAGTGAGTACAACAGCCCCTTGGAAAGGAGATAATCGCCGATAAGCACCGAAATCTTGTTTTTCCACAACGCATTGATTGAGGCAATCCCCCGCCTCATTTCAGCGCCGTCAACCACGTCATCATGAATCAGTGTTGCCGAATGGAGCAATTCGACCATGATGGCTGCCCGATAGGTTGATTCACTCACCCCTCCACACACCTGGGCGGCAAGCAAAACCATAGCAGGACGAATCTGCTTTCCCTGCTGACGGAGCACATAACGGGTAACCTTGTCGACCAGCGTATTCTGGGCATGAAGCACCACTTTGTACCTCTGCTGAAAAATCGCAATCTCATCGGCTACCGATGCAACAACATCTTTGATATTCACCAATTCCCCGGAAAATTACATGACAAGCTCTCCGTACTGTACAAAGCTCCTGAAAAAGAGTTAAAAGTAAACATTTCGGAGAGCAAAAAAAATCATCTTGGCTACATGCATCTTTGTTGCTATGTTTTAGTGCTATTATCGTCCCGTATCGGTCGGCATTGAACGCCATCTTCGGGAAAATTCCCTTTTATTTTCAGCATCAAACGAAGTAATGAACCAAGCAAACGAACCGACGCCATCACCGCAGATACCGGAAGGCAACCAGCAAGGCCGCGCTGATGATGATGCTGCAACAGAACTCTCCTCCACCGCAACGAACTACATGACGCCCTACGAAACCGTTAAGGATGATGGCGATGAAACCATTCCGAATAAGAGAGTCCATTCGGCAACAGAGAGCGAACCCGAAGGCGCTCTGAACTTTATGGAGCATCTTGAGGAGATACGGTCGCGACTGATCAAAACCACCGTTGCACTGCTTGTCGTTACCATTTTTTGTGCAACCTATGCCGATTTTCTGGTCAACGAAATTCTGATCGGACCACTCAAGAGAAGCACCGAGGGATTGGTGCTTCAAAACCTTGTCCCCTACGGCCAGGTCTCGCTTTACTTTCAGGTCGTCTTTTTTGCGGGATTCATTATCTCCTTTCCCTTTATCGCCTGGCAGATCTGGCAGTTTGTTGCCCCGGGCCTGCATGAGCATGAACGAAAGGCAAGCCGTTTTTCCATTCTCTTTATCTCTCTCTGCTTCTTTGCCGGTATCGCTTTCGGTTATTTTGTCTTTCTGCCGATCTCACTGCAGTTCTTTGCGGGCTTCGGCACAAGCCTGATAAAAAACAATATCTCCGTCCAGGACTATGTCAGTTTTTTTATCGGCACTCTTCTGACGGCAGGACTGGTGTTCGAACTCCCCTTCATCTCCTATATCCTTTCAAAAATAGGACTGCTGACACCGGCTTTTATGAGATTTTACCGTAAACATGCCATTGTTTTCCTGCTGATTGTTGCTGCGATAGTGACACCTTCAACCGATCTGGTCACCCAACTCATCATCGGCCTTCCGATGATCCTTCTTTATGAACTCAGCATCCTGATTTCCGCCCATGTCAACCGTAACAATGCCGCACTGCGATAATAAGACAAGAAGATGGAGAGGAAAGAGCTTTTCCAGCCATAAGGTCAGACTGTTAGCATACTCAGTGATGATGGCAGTTTGATTGAGCGGCCTTAAGCAGTGTGGCGTAGAGCGCCTCACTCTCTTTTTTCAGCTCATCCGGTGTCCCACGGTTGAACAGGACATAATCAGCCTTGGCAATCAGTTTTTCCTGGGGCCACTGCGCAGCAATGCGCTGCATGATCTCTTCACGCATCCCCATACCTTTCTGCACCGCCCTCGCAATCCGCTCTTCAACATCAGCAGCCACAACCACAACGGCGTCAAGCCCCTCATTGCCTCCCGATTCAAAAAGAATTGCCGCCTCTTTCACCAGGATTTTTTTTCCCTGCTGTCGAGCTTTGAGCACCGCTTTACGAAATTCGCCGTACACCCTGGGGTGGATGAGGCGGTTGAGCGCCTCGAGTTTTTCGGAGGAGGAAAAAACGGCCGAGGCTATTTTTTTGCGGTCGAGCAGCAAACCACCGGAAACATCACATGAATAAACCGAAGGCCCAAAAAGCGAACAAATTCCCTCAATCACTTCAGGATCATGAAGTTGTAACTCCTTTGCCACCCGGTCAGATTCAAAAAGAGCACAACCCATCTCCGCAAGAAAATGGCACACCATTGATTTTCCACTGCCAAGCCCTCCAGTTATGCCCACAAGAAAAGGATCGGTAGACATCATTGTCCTGCACCCGTTTTTTTAAAAATATTTGCCCGCACCTGCACAAGAATCGATCTCCAAAGTTCAGGATTTTTTCTGTAAACAGCTATTTTGCGATTCATACTCTCACGGTTAAGCGCGTGACGAGCAAGAAGCTCGTTGATATCGGCGGAATCAAGCCGGGAAAGACGGGCACCTGCATTTCCGACCGCCACTCCCGATTCCAGAAGATAATCACTGTAAAATCCGGCAAAGTGAACATCATCCCGATCAAGAGGCGATAACCTTTTTTCGCCGCATCCTGAAAGCGCACAAACAAACACAAAACATAAAACAAAGTTCCTGAAGGTATTGCAGAATTTCATTCCCCACCACCTGTTGATAGTTTGACAAACTTTTCGACAACAAAAGTCGATTGTGAAGATTCAGAGAAACTAAATCACTGAAATATAAGTTTAAAGTTTCTGGATTATACTATTTCAACGTCCTGTTAAACTCTAAATGATATTGCTTTATGGCTTATAAGCAACCAGCGCTTCCTTATGCAGAAGATGCACTTGAACCATTTGTTTCCGCAAAAACCCTCAGTTTTCACTACGGCAAGCATCATGTTGCATACATCACCAACTACAACAACCTTGTCACCGGGACCCCTCTGGAGAATCTGAGTCTTGAAGAGGTCATTACACAAACAGCCGCAGACCCCCGGAAAGTAGGGATCTTTAATAACGGCGCGCAGGCATGGAACCACTCCTTCTACTGGAATTGCCTTACACCCAATGGCGGAGGCGAACCAGTCGGAGAGCTTGGCGCAAAAATCACCGAGGATTTTGGCAGTTTCGACAAGTTTAAAGATGAACTCAAAAGTGCTGCGGCCACTCAGTTCGGCAGCGGATGGGCATGGCTCGTCCTGGATGGAGAGAAGCTGAAGGTGGTAAAAACCGGCAATGCGCAAACCCCTTCAACCAGCGGCCAGAAACCGATTTTGACCATAGATGTATGGGAACACGCCTACTATCTCGATTACCAGAACCGGCGCCCCGACTATGTCGCAACCGTGATCGACAACCTGCTCAACTGGGAGTTTGCCGCAGAGAATTTCCGCGCTGCTCAGTAAACGTCAACCCTTGTGAACCCCGCCGGAGATCTGGCTTGAGCCTCTCTCCGGTACGGGATGGGAATTCCGGGCCAACCAGCCAGGTCACATCCAGGGGAGGGTTGCTGCATCATCAAGATTAACCACCTTAACTTTTTTTGGCATCAGAAATTTCAGTGACCGGTTCTCCTTATTGAAGACCCGTTCATCATAGGCTATCACCAACTGATGTTCACCCGCACTATCAGCACTGCTGTTATAGAGTACCATCTCAATCTCTTTTGGCAGAAGCGTGCTGTCGCCACCAATGGTTATGGCTTCAAAATTCCTGAAATGAATCTCGGTTAGCGTCTTTCCCTGCCGATCTTTCAGGAGAAGAGCCGTAAGCGTCCTGTTGGAGGGATCAATGACCACCTCTTTAGTTCCTGAAGATGTGCCAAGCGTGAAAAGCAGCATTCCCGAACCTTTTTTTACCGATCTGATGGCGCTTGCCGGCTCTGTAATTTTCACAAGCCCCAAAAGCGACTCCGACAAAAGCCGGTATCCTGAATTCACACCAAGAATTTTTTCAACATTTATTTCACTGTTACTGCCCGTAAAAAGCCTGTTATTGAGCATATCGTGCACATAAAGCGAGTCGCGGTTAAAAAATATATCCGCGACCGGCCATCCGAGCAGACCAGCACTGACAATCATTCTTGCCTCACCTCCCCGATTGATCAGGATATTGCAAAAAACCCGGTTTTGCCGTTTCGGGGTTTTTATCCAGACATCAGCATATCCATCCAGCGACTCAATAACGGGTGATGCTTCGGCAACTTCCCGATATAAATCAGCATATTCCGCTACCAAAGCTGTCTGCTCAGCAGGCAGTTCCTGCTTGCCAACTGTCCTGAAATCGGCACATCCGCCTATCAAAACAAGCATAAACAGTGCCAACAGCACCACTCTTTTTGCGTTCATCTCTCCATTCGTTTATAATTAGTGGCCGCACCATCTGCCACCCATGCATTTATTTCCTTTGAGATTCATCGCTTTTGCTGCACATTGCAACAGTACCGCAAAGCATCGGGCTTGGCAATTTACGCCTGAAAATGCCATTCACTCACAAGCGGAACCGACACATTTTGCACGTTAAGCCTATGTTAAGGTAAAATGCAGAGCTATCAAAACAACAACACATTTTTCAAGTTATGCAATCTCTCTACCTCAAGCCAAAAGAACATCACAGGATACAGAAAGGCCACCTCTGGGTGTTCAGCAATGAACTTGCAAGCCTTCCCAGGGATATCGCTTCCGGTGAAGCGGTAAAACTTTTTACCCACGACCAAAAATTCCTCGGAACCGGCTTCTACAATCCTCACTCCCTTATCTCGGTACGACTGATCAGCCGCAAAGATGAAGAGCCTGACAAAAAATTTTTCCTTAAAAAATTTCGTGAGGCACTTACTCTCCGTGAAAAAATCTACACAAGTGATGAAACCAACGCTTATCGTCTTGTGCATGGTGAATCGGACGGACTGCCAGGGCTCATTGTAGACCGCTTCAACAAGGCTGTTGTTTTGCAAGCCTTTTCGGCAGGCATGGATGTGCACCTGCCGCTTATCTGCGATGCCCTGCAGGAGTTGCTGAACCCTGCCGTCATTATCGTGCGCAACGAATCTCCCCTGCGCGAACTCGAAGGACTGACACTATACAAGGATGTTGTCCGGGGCGATCGCTCTGAAACGAAACAGACTATTTACGATGCCGAAATCACCTATGAGGTCGATCTTTTTGAGGGACAGAAAACCGGCTTTTTCCTTGACCAGCGTGAGAACCGCAGAGTTGTCAGAAAGTTTTCCGCAGATGCCGAGGTGCTTGATGTTTTTACCAACGATGGCGGTTTTGCTCTCAATGCCCTTTACGGGGGGGCCCGTTCTGCTATTCTTGTCGACGCATCCAAAGAGGCTCTGCAGCGGGCGGAACGCAACGCACAACTAAACAAATTTTCAGAATACAGTCTCGTTGCCGCCGACGCCTTCGATACCCTCGACCAGATGGTTGAGTCAAAAGAGTCGTTTGACCTTGTTGTGCTTGATCCACCAAGTTTCACTAAAAGCCGCAAAAACCTGCCCGGTGCCCTCAAGGCATATAAACGGCTCAACAAACTCGGGCTGCAGCTTATCAAAAACGGAGGATTTCTCGCCACAGCATCGTGCAGCCACCACGTTTCAGAAGAGGACTTCCTGCAAAGCGTCCATCAGGCGGCTCTTTCTGCGGGCTGCCAGCTCAGACTGATCCACAAAAACTCTCAACCCTTCGACCATCCGGTACTGCTTGCCATGCCCGAAACAGGCTACCTCAAGTTTGCCTGTTTTTATGTGACACGCTGAACCAAAACAGGTAATTCGTCACCACTCCTTTTTCCTCCCCCGCCAGAATGCAGCCTCCGGGCTGCATGGCTGGAGGTGCATTCCTGTTCATATCACTTTGGTAGTTCCTGAATGGCTCCACGTATATACTCTGCCGCTTCATCAAGAATTTTTAATGCCTGTCGTATCTCATAATCGTCATCAGCATCATCTTTTGCTCTTTCCATGCGTTTTTTGGCATCCTGAATTGCATTTGCAGCAAGACGCAGTTTTGAATCAATGGCCATGAGACTCTCCCACTGTTAATAATGGTATTGCAAAATCCGAATCGTTTTTAAATGTAGTAACGATTCAGGAAAAGTTACCATAAGGCGTCAGAAAAAATCATGACCGCCCGATTCCAAAAAGCCCCCTGCGCAGAAACCATTTTAACAGCTCAATAACAGGCACAACCGTCGCAGCCGAACCAATCACAATTGCCCAGTCCTCAGGTGTGAGAAAAAATGTCCCGAACGGTGTACGAAAAACCGGAATGGTAATAATGGCGGTCAACATCACCAGCTCCCAGACTATTGCGAGGTTCAGCCACTTGTTCGCAAAAGGACGCCGGAGAATTGATGCGCGTTCAGAACGGAAATTATAGGCCTTGAAAAACTGGATGAGCACCAGCGAAACAAAGGTCATCGTCATAGCCTCCTGAAGGGGACGACCCGACGCAAGGGCATACTGAAAAAGCGAGAGATTAACAATGGTCGACCAGATTCCGCCGGTAAGCATAAGTGTCAGGATGGAACGGGTAAATATCCCTTTTTTCGGGTCGTTCGGTTGACGCCGCATGATGTCGCCTTCAGATGGATCAACAGCAAGCGCAAGAGCCGGAAGACCGTCAGTGGCAAGGTTCACATAGAGTATCTGGACAGCAGAGAGCGGCAGGGGTATGCCCATAAGCGTCGCTCCGGCCATCAAGCCAAGTTCGCCGATATTGGAGGAGAGCAGGTAAGTCAAATATTTTTTGATGTTGTCATAGATTCCCCTTCCCTCTTCAACAGCCGCAACAATCGAGGCAAAGTTGTCGTCTGTCAGCATCATGGCTGAGGCCTCCTTTGAGACATCAGTGCCGGTGATACCCATCGATATGCCAATGTCCGCCCTCTTCAGTGCAGGTGCATCGTTAACCCCGTCGCCAGTCATGGCGACCACTTCACCGTTTTTCTGCAACGCTTCAACAATGCGAAGCTTGTGCTCAGGCGCAACTCTCGCAAAAACCGATACGGAGCCTGCAATGCGGCAAAGCTCTTCATCACTCATGCACTGCAGCATGGCACCGGTAACCACCCGTCCATCGCGCAAAATCCCAAGTTCACGGGCAATGGCGTCAGCAGTCAAGGGATGGTCTCCGGTAATCATGACCGGACGAATACCCGCATCAAGGCAGCGACGCACGGCATCAGCAGCTTCGGCTCTCGGCGGATCAATCATCCCCGCAAACCCGAGAAAGGTTGCTCCCTCGTCAGCTCCCCGAATCTGCGCAACCTCTTTCACTGCAAAGGCAAGCACCCGCAAAGCCTTTTTGCCAAGAGCATCAGCCTCTGCAAGGAGAGCAGCTCTCATCGCATCATCAAGCCGTTGTATGCTACAGCCGACACGAACAAAATCACATCCGGCAAGCAAAACTTCCGGGGCACCCTTGACCACTGCTGTCATCACCTTGCCAATCCGGTGCAAGGTAATCATCCGCTTGCTCTCCGAGGAGAACGGCTGCTCGTCAAGACGCTCATACTCCTGCTGCAGTGTATACTCATCAAGCCCTGCCTTGCGGGCAACCACCAGCAGGGCCCCTTCGGTCGGATCTCCGGCAATCTGCCAGCCACCCTCCCCGTTTTGAACAATCCGGGCATCATTACAGAGAAGACCGGCCAGAAGCAGCTCCTGTATACTCTCCGGCAAAGCCCCCCTCCTGAAACGGTAAATGAACCCTCCGGGATATAGCCTGAGCCGCTCACTTCCACCAGCACTCCCGAGGTATAGAGTGCCCGGACAGTCATTTCATCGCGCGTAAGGGTACCGGTTTTGTCGGAGCAGATCACCGTAGTACTGCCAAGGGTTTCCACAACAGGCAGGCGCCGCATGAGAGCGTGACGTTTCACCATGCGCTGCACACCAAGAGCAAGGGAGATGGTCACCACGGCAGGAAGGGCTTCCGGCACAACGGCCACGGCAAGCGCTATACCAAAAATAAGCATCTCAATGAAAGACTGGCCACGGAAAACTCCAAAAGCCACAATGACCAGCACAATCACAAAAGCGGCACGAGCCAGCACCGAGCCTACCTTGTCAAGATTTTTTTGAAGGGGTGTTTTTTCAGTCTCTACAGAGTGCAGCATGTTGGCAATACGGCCAAACTCCGTCTGCATACCGGTCGCAACCACAAGTGCGAACGCACGCCCATAACTGATTGACGTACCGGCAAAAACCATATTTTTGCGGTCGCCGGGGCCAGCATTTTCAGCAAGAATCGCATCAACCTCTTTTTCCGATGGCAGCGACTCCCCCGTGAGTGAAGCCTCATCACTGCGGAGATTCATTGCCTGCAGAAGCCGCGCGTCGGCCGGTACCCGATCACCTGCAGCAAGCATCACCACATCGCCAGGAACAAGTTCCGAGGCATTGATCACAACCTCCTCCCCGTCACGCCTAACCCTGGCCAATGGAGCCGCCATCTCCCTGAGAGCCTCAATTGCCCGTTCAGCCTTGAACTCCTGAACAAAACCAAGCAGCACAGCAAAGAAGACGATAACGGCAATGGCAACAGCCTCAATACCGTGGCCCAAAAAAGCCGAAAGAGCTGTTGCAATGAGAAGGGTGATGATAAGCACGTTTTTGAACTGCTCGAAGAGCAATTTCCAGGGGCTTACCCGGTGCTCGGCCTCTATCCGGTTGAAGCCATAAACTTCAAGCCGACCGGCAGCCTCGGCAGCAGTAAGCCCGCCGGGTGTCGAGCCGAGTTTTTCAAAAAGCTCATCAACCCGTAATGTATGCCATACTGCAACCGCACTCATTCCGACTCCTGTAATGTTATTCCAACGGAAGCTTCACCAAAAAGGCCTCCAGACCCATCATTTACCCGACTACTGATCTTTACCGGAATCTTTGCCAGAGTCACGGCCGGTCTCCTTCTCCGAATCGCCACCAGAGTTGTTACCACCCTCTTTGCCAGACTCACCGGCGGACGATGAAAAGAGCGCAAGCCGTGCCACACTGATAAAATCAGCCGTTGCTCCTGGAATATCTCCAGTAGTAAATTTGGCACTCCCCCTGCCAGAATAAGCGGCCAGCGATTTAGGATCAAGCTCTATTGCTTTTGAGAGATCAGCTATAGCGCCCTTGCTATCGCCCGTGGCATACTTGAAAGCACCACGAGCAGAATAAGCCCTGGCTGACTTCGGATCAAGTTTTATTGCTTTGTTAAATTCATTAAGGGAGCCTTGCATGGCGCCACTCCCGATTTTTGCGCCAGTGTTTAACAACGCATTTTTTGAGTTCTCAGCAGCATTATCACAGGCAGAAAGAGAGGTAAACGCAACGGCAACAATCGCAATAAAAAGAGTTCGTAAACGGTTTTTCATTACAAAAAATAAATTTATCAATATTTCACAATACAGGCGCCCACACAAACAAGAGCGCCTGAAACAAACTGTTCGAAAAGAGACTGATGGGCTTAATCGAAGAGTTCACCAAGAAATCCCAAAGGGCCTCCCCGTCTCTTTCTTCTGCCTGTTTTTGGATCAATATAATAGTCGTGGTCATCGTCGTGGTGACCATGATGCGACTCCTCCCTTCGATACTCCCGATCCTGCTCCCGGTCATACTCCGCTGGACGGGAACGGGGCAATTCAGAAGCCGATCGTTCAATGATTTTATCAAGTTCACCCCTGTCAAGCCAGACACCCCGACATGCTGGACAGTAATCAATTTCAATCCCCTGACGTTCCGAGATAAGCAAATCGGCACTGCATGATGGACATTTCATCGTATTCTCTTGTTGGTTGATATTGGTTAGACCCTCGATCAAAAAATTTATTACAATAAATATATCGCAATGAACCTTTAAAAGGCCTGAAGCGGAGCTTAAAAATGTCTTAAAATCACGGTCAAAAGCGCCAGGATTTTTTTTGGAACTTCAACTCAAAAAAAAGAGAAAAGCTTATATTGCCCTGTTTCCTCTTTTTAAACGGTGAATATTTATTTTTGCTTCATCAAATATTTGACAATAATGCCTGAAGATAACCCACAAAAACCTCAACCTGCAACGCCTCCCGCTGCCGCTGCATTACTTATTCCCCTGCTTGGAATTCCCCTGGCACTCCATGCCCTTACCGGCGCTGCTGTCGGAGGGTTGACCTTCACTGCGGCAAGCTTCATCTTAGGACCGGCCCGGGCAAAAATTTTTGATATTCCCGGACTTTTACCAGGAAAAAGTGTTGAAAATCCTGAATAGATTGTTTGAATAAAACCGGAAGCCACATTCACCTGTATCACCACCATTCATGCAGGACATGCTGGTTCTTTTAGAAGATCAGGAACGGCTGACGGTATTCAATTACTCTCTTCTTTGGACAAAATCAAAGAGAGTGGTCAAATGAATCGGCAAGCTCATGCAAACGCAACAGATCATCAGGCAGAGCCACAGGTATCGGCAGTGCCATCATTTTGCAAAAGCTCTCTATCCGGTATCTCCAATCGTGGTGACGAACGATATGGGAAATATTGGTATGCCGCTGTTGTTCAAGCGTGTCATTACGTGACAAAAGAGCTATCAATTCGTCAGCCGCAACCTGCGGTTCCTCTGAGAGTTCAATCGTCGAATTTTGCCAGAAGAGCATATCATCCGCCATGCGTGAGATGGGCCGTCGTCCAGCAACAATACAGCCCGACAGCAAAGACTCCAGCCAGCGACTCGTCACCATCATTGAACGAGGTCGATCACCCTGCGGCTCAACAAAAAGATGGTAGGCCAGCGAAATACGGGTTCGGTGCAACAGCTTGAACAACATGCCCCGCTCAAGATGAACGCCAGTTCCTGACAGATGACCAAGGGGAGAGTGCAGATAGAGAAAGGGTGAACTTGCCGGATGAAAGCGTTCCGAAAAGTGCGTATGAATAGTTGGTGGTATGCGCCCAAAACCCATCAAATCAATCTCACGCGCCATTTCTTTGCGTGGTGCCCAGGTCAGAGCGTCAGTACCCTGATATAACTGGTGGACAGGAATGCCAAAATGAATTTTTGGATAGTCAACATCTTCAAAGGCGGTAACCGTTATGGCATCAAAGAGCGCGGTTTCCTTGACAAATCCAGCCTGGAAATATGAATCGGTGACAAATCCATAAATTTTGCCAAATTTTTTGCGACAGTCTGGTAGTGCACGAATCATGCCAAGATCACTGGGACTGCACGCCACCACAATCAGAACATCACCACCGGTTGTGTGTAAAGGCTCAAATTTGACCTGGTTTCTTCGGATCACGCGATCAAGCATGGAGCCTGCCACAGGTTTTGGAGAGAAAATTTCAGCTTGAAAATAGTGTGCCAGCAACTCAGCCAGTTCATCGATAGCCACCCACCCGGCATGAGGAGTTGCAAGACCGGCATAAAGAAGAGATGTTTTCATAACTCACAACATATCAGAGATTCGTGTCTGGTTTTGTCAAATTCTCACCCAAACAGGAAATACGACTGCAACAATTACTTATACAATCTCCTGTAACGAATCAATATAATATATTCCTGAAGTTCATACGGATTTCCCAGGCTGAAGCCCGCACAGGCCAAACTTGCCTGTGGGCTTCAACAAGGTACTTTACGACACATTCCGGCAGCAAACAGCGACAAGGGTTACCGAATCGTTTCAAGAAAACGCTCTGCATCAACAGCGGCCATGCAGCCAGTTCCTACTGCGGTAACCGCCTGACGATAGGTAAAGTCCTGGACATCGCCACAGGCAAAAACACCAGGCACATTGGTTTCTGTTGACGATTTTTTGGTTTTTATATAGCCGTAATCATCCATATCAAGCTGCTCCTTGAACAACGCGGAATTTGGTGCATGGCCAATGGCAAGAAAAACACCATCACAGGGGTGTTCTGAACATTCACCGGTCACAACATTTTTCAACCGGATTGCCGTTACTTTTTGACCGTCACCAATAATTTCATCAACAATCTCGTTGAGCATCATGCTGATTTTCGGATTTTTTCGGGTACGCAAACTCATGATTTTCGATGACCGGAACTCTTCACGGCGATGCACCAAAGTAACATGAGAGGCAAATTTTGTCAGATAAAGCGCCTCCTCCATAGCCGTATCGCCTCCACCAACAACAAAAACCTTGCTGTCGCGAAAGAAAAATCCGTCACAGGTCGCACATGCCGAGACACCCTTGCCACGATAGCGACTCTCCGAATCTATTCCCAGCCATTTGGCGTTTGCCCCGGTTGCAACAATAAGCGCATGGGTCAAAAATTCACGACCATCATCAAGCGTCAGGCAGAATGGGCTGCGCGAAAGATCAACCTCGGTGACACTGCCACTGGCAAACTCCGTGTCAAACTTTGCTGCCTGCGCACGCATTTTTGCCATAAGTTCCGGACCACGAATTCCTTCAGGAAAACCCGGGAAATTCTCAATTTCTGTCGTAATCATAAGCTGACCACCAGGCTGAAATCCATCAATAACAAGAGGCTTAAGGTTTGCCCGCCCTGTATAAATGGCTGCTGAATAACCGGCAGGACCGGTACCCATAATGACAATATCACGTACGTTACTCTGCATGATCTGTTTTTTGGCGAAGGGTGATTAAAGAGAACCGATATACTCGTCGAGTTTCGTTGCAATCGTATTTTTCGGTATGGCACCAACCATCTGGTCGACAACCTGACCATCTTTGAAAAGAAGCAGGGAGGGGATGCTTCTGATACCATACTGGGCAGCAATCCTGGGGTTCTCATCTACATTGAGCTTCGCAATAACAGCCTTTCCGGCGTAGTCAGCAGCAAGTTCTTCAATAACAGGGCCAAGTATTTTACATGGGCCACACCAGGGAGCCCAGAAATCAACCAGCGCTACTTTATCGGAATCAAGAATCTCAGCCTTGAAATTCAACTCCGTGGCCGCAAGATAGTTTTCACTCATAACGTTTATCTACCGGTTTAAATTAATGACAGACTCAATCACCACGATCAACCTGAATGAAATAAATATATCAGCACAAACCTTTAAAGACACCGAAGCCAAGCTTAAAAAAACCTTAAAAAAAAGGGGGACGTTGTTGATATTGTGTATTTACTTCCCGATGCTACGAAACCACTGAACAATCCTCTGATTATGAGACATTTGTTGAGTGCGAGAACAAATGGATTCTGGTGATTATTTTATAACCGACAGTACCACTCCCAATGATGATTGAGTGCATAAAAATCACCCCCAACAGGGAGGCCCTCTGAGAATTGAGTGACGTTGAAGAAAGGCAACATCCCGGCAGTTAGCACCGGGATAGCTGGCTTTGTTGTTCAGCGAAGATCATTTCAACCGATATGCTCGTCGATTTTCTTTGCGATCATGTTTTTTGGCATGGCTCCAAGCATCTGGTCGACAACCTGGCCATTTTTGAAAACAAGAAGGGATGGTATGCTTCTGATGCTGTACTGGGCAGCAGTATTTGGGTTTTCGTCAACATTGAGTTTTGCAATGACAGCCTTTCCTGCATAGTCACCGGCAAGTTCTTCGATAACAGGACCAAGCATCATACATGGGCCACACCAGGCTGCCCAGAAATCAACCAGCGCTACTTTATCGGAATCAAGAATCTCTGCCTTGAAATTCAGGTCTGTTGCCACAAGATATTTACCACTCATTTTTTTGGTACCAGTTTAGATTTAATGATCGTCTCAGCGTTATAATCAATTGAAAATCAATCAGTGAAGAAAGTAACAAAAATTTATCAATAAACCGGACTACCCGGAAATCCGCACATTGTCGGGGCCAAGAAGCTCTTCAAGCTTTTCAATAGTACTCTCCGCCGGATCAATCGGGGTGCTGCGTGCAAAGAGGGTGATGGTTTCAATATTTTCTCCAGACTGTGCTCTCACCTCAAACTCGACCGGCGTTCCACCCTTGTTCGCATCAAATATCTTTTTGACCTGAACGAGCTTTTCCATCTGCATCTGATCATCGGCATCTACTTTCAAAATAATTTTTTTAACAAGAGCGTGCCGCACCTTTTTTATCGGAATAATCTCCCTGACAAGCAGTTTAAGCATACCACCACTCACCTCTCCTTCGGCAACCAGCATCAACACCTCTTCAGGTTTAATAAGATGGCCATATTGCTCATAAATACTGGCAAAAACGGTAAAATCAGCCTTCCCCGTAAAGTCCTCAATAGAGCCAAAAAGCATCTGCTTGCCTTTCCGGTCCTGATACGGTTTCACCGATACGACAAGACCGATCACCTTGTACTGTTTTGCCGCAACAACCTCTTTTGCCTGAAGCTGAAGCGTCGCAAAAGCCTGCCAGTCACGACGGTATGGCGAAAGCGGATGATGACTCAGGTAAAATCCAACCAGCTTCTTTTCATGTAAAAGTTTTTCAGCCTCTGCCATCATCTCGGCACTCTCCATATCGGGATAGTGCTCCTCCTCAAGCAGCGCTCCCTCTTCAGCCGAAAAAAAGCCACACTGTCCCAAGGTCACTGAACGGTTCTGCATCTGACCGAATTTAAACGCCTTGTCGACATTGGCAAGCAGTTTGGCGCGATGCGAGTCGAGCTCGTCAAATGCCCCCGCAAGAATCAGGCATTCAAGCGCCTTGCGGTTCATGACCCTCAAATCAACCGATGCTGCCAGATCAAAAAGGTTCACAAAATCACGTTTTCTGCGAAGCCTTGAGGTAACGACCGCTCTTGCCGCCGCCCCAACCTGCTTGATGGCGCTCAGCCCAACACGTATAAACGAACGGCCCGCGACATCCTCAACCGCAAAAAGAGCATCACTCTTATTGATAGAAGGCGGCAGTGTCGATATGCCAAAACTTTTGGCCTCATCGGTCAAATGCTTCATCCGTTCGATATCACCAATTTCACTGTTCAGGACCGCCGTCACAAACTCAATCGTGTAGTGTGCTTTCAGGTATCCCGTCCAGTATGCAAGTACCCCGTAAGCCGCAGAGTGGCTCTTGTTAAAACCATAACCGGCAAACTCGGCCATAAGCTCAAAAACCCGTGTAGCAAGCGTATCGTGCACCGCCTGCTGGATAGCTCCCTGAACAAAATCAGCCTTGTACTTCTCCATGATTTCAGGCTTCTTTTTTCCCATCGCCTTGCGCAGATTATCCGCCTTGGCAAGAGAGAATCCGCCCATCACCTGTGAAATCTGCATCACCTGCTCCTGATAGACAATAACACCATAGGTCTCTTTTAAAATCGTCTCAAGCATAGGGTGCATGTAATCAATCGCTTCACGGCCATGCTTGCGGTCAACAAAAAGGTCAACAGCATTACGCTTCTCATCAATGCGTGCATTGAGGGCGCCTGGACGATACAGCGCACTCATGGCAATGATATCACCAATCTGCGTAGGCTGAAGGCGTGTCATATAACTCTGCATCCCCGACGACTCAAACTGGAAAATACCGGCCATCTTGCCCTCCTGGAAAATCTTGAACGTTTTTCGGTCGTTCATGGGAACTTTTTCAAGCTCAATATCAAGATTGTGTCGCCGCTTGATCATCTTGAGGGTTTCATCAATAACCGCCAGGGTTTCAAGACCGAGATAATCAATCTTGAGCAATCCGGCGGTTTCGATCCAGTTCTTGTCAAACTGGGTAACGACCTGCTTCTCATCATGAGCATCGGATGCCTTGCCCCTGACATGATCGGGTTCATCAAGATCGATCTCATCAGCAAATTTACGCACCTCAGTCTCAATCTTGTTGGAGACATAGAGCGGAACCTGCTCCTCAAGCCGTCCATCAGTAATAACAACCGCACCGGCATGCATCGAAACGTTCCGTGCCCTTCCCTCAAGGGCACGGGCATAGCGCATCAGCTCCCGAAGCTCCGGCGTACTGTCGGCAAACTGCTGCATCTCTTTTGCTTCGCTCAACGCCTTTTCAAGCGTTATGCCCGGCTTTACAGGAACCAGCTTTGCAAGTTTG
>CAIMHT010000095.1 GCA_903840935.1 uncultured Chlorobiaceae bacterium | reverse complement strand
GAACGTGAAGGCCGCATTGTCTGTCCCGCTCAACGTCAGCGTGAAGACCGCACCTGCACTGATGGATGCGGTCAGTGTATTGCCTGATACCGTATAGGTCAGCGGTTCTCCTTTCGAAGTAAGACCAAGTGCATTGAGACCAGTAGTTTGCAAACTGAACGTTACCGGCACATCCCTGCCAGGATCCACCAGTCCGGCAACACTGCCTGTTGCCTTCGTCGTATCATCAGGCGTATCACGGTTACCTCCCGGCAACGCATCCTCCTGCACCGAGGCAGTAACCTCTGTTGTGTTGTTTTTCGGAACATCGTTCTGTTGAATCAACGGTCTGTAGACTATCGGAGCGCCTGCAGGCAAACGTATCGGAACGGTTGCAGACAAAGGATCCAAAGAAACAAATGTCAGCGGATCAAGCGGCATTGCTATGCGTTCATCCATCGTCGCCCTGCCATCAAGAAGAGAGTTGATGTTTGAAGAACGAAACTGACTATTTGTATTATTGTCATTCGTAAATGACCAGAACTTGTATACAGGAGGGAGAACGGACTCGACGATACGCCCTACTTTAAAAAATCCATGGGAGTCACTTTGCTCATGGCTGCCATGGCTGAATGGTTGTGCCGTCACTGATGCCGCAATGGGGGAACCACTGCTACCCTCATCGGGGGAGCCATCCGTTGCGGCAATCATTTCCTTCAAATCAAGGGTTAACGAATTTTCCCCACTTTCAAAAAGCCCACCATTCAGGGCGATCTCCTTGCCTTCTGTAACCTTCAGATCAGCACCAGTGGTGTTGCGAAGCACAACAAGACTTTCTGCCTCAGTAACAATAATTTCACCTTCATGCACCCAATCTCCTTTCTGAAGAAGATGCCATGTTCCATCTTCAGCCATTGACCATACTTTTCCGCTAATGTCAGCAACCGTTGCCAGCGGAGGTGTCGTGTTATTGCTCATATAAAATATATGTGTAAGAGATTACGAGGTAATCAGATGCTTATTATATAATTTTTATAGTCTTCAGCTTAAAATATACAGTGAAATATTATACGAAACATATATTAATTATACATAGTTCATCATTTTGTTGTGTACTGGGGTGAAGTGTAACATACACAATGGAATGGTATAAAATACGCCGAAGTTGCTGCTGGTTTGGAGGTGAACAATCTCTTCCTAAAGAATTAGTATAAAATGCTTTGAATCACGTTGTACTGATGGGGGTGTCACTGTTTTATTTCTGATGCATAAATTAACGTAGGGCATTATTGGATTCTGGAATCTGCCGATACTGTGTCGGTATGTGTCGGTACAGATATACAGATATCTCTCGTGATATCATGGTGCTTGACACCGATTGCGTTAGCATTTTTGATCAAAATGACGGGCAACTTCTATCTCTGTGTAGATACAATGAAATTACGCGAAACAGTATCAGTTTTACTATGTAAAGAAAAAAATCTATTGCACTATTTGAGCTTTGTTACCGTTTTATTTTTTTTACTTGCGATGCAGGCGACGCAAGTTGGATGTGGTTATATTGTTGTCGATACGCAGTGCACGTATTGAGATGTGGAGGATAAATCTCCTGTGGGCGTCAGATCTCTTTTTTTTTTGAACAGTATATTCAGGGTATTAGTGCGCTCGGCAAGTTGCTTTGTCGTTCTCTCACGATTATGGAGTCTTGGGGAGCTGGTTTTGTTTTCAGCAGTCATAATTCAAAAATTCGCAGATTGGGGCGGATCAATCGAAACAAGATGTTGGGTCAACAGGAGGTTTTGAGGATGCTATATTTTCACAGTGAGTTTCACAGGGCAGACAGAATCGGCTGGCTTCGTGCTGCCGTGCTTGGTGCCAATGACGGAACCATCTCGATAGCAAGTCTTGTTATTGGCGTAGCCGCTGCTGGAGCTTCCCAGGGCACTGTTCTGTTAACCGGTGTGGCTGGTCTGGTCGCCGGAGCCATGTCTATGGCGGCAGGGGAGTATGTGTCGGTTCAGTCGCAAGCCGACACCGAACATGCCGACATCGAAAGGGAGAAACGCGAACTGGAAACGGATCCGGAGCATGAACTGGAGGAGTTGACCTCAATTTATGCAACTCGTGGACTTGATCAGCCACTTGCACGACTCGTAGCCGAAAGCCTGATGGCGAAAGATGCTCTTGGAGCGCATATCCGTGATGAACTTGGCATTACGGAGACCCTGAGGGCACGTCCAATCCAGGCAGCATTTGCCTCGGCAATTTCTTTTGTTGCGGGCGGGGTTATTCCGATTGCCACAGTGCTGCTGGCGCCTTCAGGCCTCGTTGCCGAACTTTCATCTGCGACCGCATTTGTGACGTTAGTGCTTCTTGGAGGAACCGCAGCCTATGCCGGTGGAGCATCTCTTGTCAAGGGAGCCATTCGTGTTGCCTTCTGGGGAGCACTTGCAATGGGGCTCACGGCAGGCGTCGGCAGGCTCTTTGGCACTGCGGTATAGAATGATACAATACAACATCCCGCCGCTCTGGCTTGTCGCTCCTTTTGTGATGCTTTTTTTTATGATTGCCACAGGCGCATCAATGCTTATGAGTCGATTATTCGCATATTGAAAAATGAAACTATCAAAACGTATAAAAGAGAGCATAACGCGCAGAGTACGGTTATTCTTTTACAGTATTCTGAGAAAAAGCCGGTATTTTAGAGGGACTTCCCAGCAGTTTTTTAAACTTACCCTCGATTATCTGCTTGTTCAGCTCAATCTTAATCAGGATATCCCGTTTCTTTTTGTAGCGGCATGTGTAGGCCTTTTGACAGGCTATATCGCCGTTGTGTTTCATCATGCCATTGTGACACTCAGTATCTTGAGCTTTACAGGCCTTCGTGCGTTTGGTAAAACTACCTTCATTGACGGCTACTGGCAGGTTCTGCTTCCCTTTATTCCTGCCTTTGGTGGTCTGCTTGTGGGCCTCTATAATGCTTTTGTTGTGAAAGCCAGGCCCGGTCATGGTCTTGCATCGGTTATCAAAGCTGTTGCCCAAAATGACGGTATTATTGACCGCAAGCTTTGGTTTCACAAAAGTATAACATCGGTATTAAGTATTGGTTCAGGTGGTGGTGGTGGACGTGAAGCTCCGATTGTCCAGGTCGGAGCGGCAATCGGTTCAACGGTCGCCCAAATGTTGAGATTTTCGCCAAACAAGACCCGAACTCTGCTCGGTTGCGGTGCAGCGGCAGGTCTTGCGGCTGTTTTCAATGCACCTATTGGCGGTGTCATGTTTGCTGTTGAAGTGCTGCTCGGGGATTTTAGTGTTAAAACATTCAGTCCCATTGTCATTGCTGCGGTTATCGGCACGGTACTTTCAAGAAGTTTTCTGGGTAACTCTCCCACTTTTCAAGTTCCTGAATATGCGCTTGTGTCGAATATTGAACTGCTCTTCTACTGTGTGCTTGGTATTCTTGCCGGTCTTTCCTCGGTACTTTTCATCAAGATCTATTATGCCATCGAGGAGTGGTTCAAGAGAGTCGAAAAACGACGGAAGATCCCTGTCTGGGCCATGCCAGCTATTGGCGGTCTCATGAGTGGAGTTTTCTGTATCTGGCTTCCGGGGCTGTATGGATTTTCTTATGAGGCGATCAATCATGCTGTTCACGGAAATGAAAGCTGGAGCAACATGATTGGCATTTACCTCTTCAAACCGGTTGTTGCCGGTCTCAGTATCGGTTCCGGCGGATCGGGTGGCATGTTTGCGCCTGCCATGAAAATGGGAGCCATGCTCGGAGGAATGTTCGGCAAAATTGTCCATCTCCTTTTCCCTTTCATAACTGCGACTTCGGGGGCCTACGCACTTGTGGGTATGGGTGCGTTGACGGCAGGAATCATGAGGGCCCCCCTGACCGTTATTCTTATTCTTTTTGAAGTGACCGGTCAGTACGAGATTGTGTTGCCCATTATGTTTGCCTCCGTTACCTCATCGCTGATTGCCCGTCTTGCCTACCGTCACAGCATGGAGAGCTATGTTCTTGAAAAGGAAGGTGTCAGGCTGGGGTTTGGCATTGCTCTTTCTGTTGCAGAGAATATCAGCATTTTTGATGTCATGAGAACAGACTACGTGAAGTTCAATAATTCTGAGAGCGCAACAAGCATGATTGATGTTTTTTTTAATACGCCCGAATCAACTTTTCTTGTGGTCGATGACAAAGGAATATTTTCAGGCATCATCAGTCTCAATGAGATGAGAATGCTGCTCAGGGAAGACTATTTGGCAGGATTAATTGCCGTAGACATTACAAAAAAGAATGTTCCGGTTCTTTATGATACCTCGAAACTTGACGAGGCACTCAAGCTTCTTGAAATCTCAGATTATGACATGCTGCCTGTTCTTGACTCTAAAAGCAGTCAACTGCTTGGTGTCGTCCGTCAGGAAGAGGCTTTTGCCTATTATCGCAAGCAACTCAATCTTTATGGGTCTGATTAGTATGAAAGTCGCAAATCGTTATTTCAGAATAATTTAATTAAGTCTTACTTTTAATAAAAGAGCTTTTATGAAGCAATCAAGACGGTATTTACACTCAATCGTATTTTGGCTTACCGTTATTTTCATTACATCCATAAGTCTGCCACTCCATGCTGCTGAACGTTCAGAGGGGGTAAAGAGTGTCACACTTTTTGCCGTTCAGGCATCAAACCAACTCCCGCCATTGTGGCTTATAGCTCCTTTTATCACTCTTCTTGTGATGATAGCAACCGGTCCGCTTTTGTTCCATCGATTCTGGGAGCGGAACTATCCAGCGGTTTCGGTGGGCCTTGGTGTTGTTGTTGCTGGTTACTATGGAATCGTCATGGAAAGCGGGCTGCATGTTCTGGAGCATATCCTTGAAGAGTACCTCTCTTTTCTTGCCCTGATTTCATCTCTCTTTGTGGTTTCCGGCGGAATACTCATCAAAATTGAGCGAAGAGGAACTCCTTTGGTAAATACGTTGCTCCTTTTTATCGGGGCACTGGCTTCAAATCTGATCGGAACAACCGGTGCATCCATGCTTCTCATAAGGCCATATATGCGCATCAATGAAGGTCGGCTGAAAGCCTTTCATATTGTCTTCTTTATTTTCATTGTAAGCAATATAGGAGGCGCACTTACTCCAATCGGCGATCCCCCGTTGTTTCTTGGCTTTTTAAAAGGTGTACCATTTTTCTGGGTATTACCTAAAGTATTGTTGCCGTGGATCATAACAGTTGCTGGCCTTCTGATCGTGTTTGTAATTCTTGATTCAAGGGCAGGAATTGGCGATGTAAAGGGATCCGGAGTAAACGGTGGCGTGAGCATAACAGGAAGGAGAAATTTCTTTTTTCTCGGAGGGATTATTTTCGCAGTTTTTCTGGATCCTGCCGTGATAGAAGGGTTTCCGAGTCTTCAGGAGCTTTTTCGCCTGCCATTCGGCATCAGGGAAGTGATCATGTTTATGATTGCTCTTCTTGCCTATAAATTTTCGAATCATGAGGCATTCAAGGGCAATGAGTTCAACTTTGAGCCCATAAAGGAGGTTGCTTTTCTTTTTATAGGTATTTTTGCCACCATGATTCCTGCACTGGCTCTTATTGGCGATTTTGCGAAATCAAATGCCAGTGAGTTCTCGGTATCCAGATTCTACTGGATGACAGGAGCCCTTTCAGGCGTACTTGATAATGCCCCAACCTACCTGAATTTCCTTGCCGGTGCGTTAGGGAAGTTTGGAATGAATATCGCTTCACCCTCCGATGTAAGGATTTTTGCGGACGGTGTAGCCTCTCCGGTTCAGGGAGATCTCTCTTCGGATATTTACCTTGTGGCCATCTCGGTTGCTTCGGTCTTTTTTGGGGCAATAACCTACATCGGCAACGCGCCGAACCTCATGGTCAAAAACATTGCCGCCCGTTACGATTTCAAGGTTCCGGATTTTCTGGAATATATCGGAAAATATTCGCTGCCGATTCTGCTTCCACTTTTTGCGCTCTTATGGCTCCTGTTTTTTAATTCTTGAGAAGGTTCCATCAATATTCAAAAGTTCAGGCCGGTATTCGAAGTGCATCGTATCGTAGTGATACCACCTGCCGCCCCATATAAACCCGTGCTTTTCAAAAATTTCAACAATCTCTGCCGGAATTTGGTTTCGATATGGGTAATATCCTTTGGAATCAGGCTTTGCCCATCTCCAATAGTTGGAATACCTTTGTGCAATATCGATGGCTGTTGCGCTACCATGAGCACTGAGCCGTTTTGTTCCTTCTATGACTCTGCAATTCACTGTGCCTGCGGGAGGAAAGAGATAGTTGTCGTATTTCGAGGGCAGCCGATCAAGTTCCCGTGATACTTTGGATAACTGCTCAGCCACGCCGTTAACCTGAGTCATTTTGATCTTCTTGCCCCACTTCTTTGGAAGCCAGACAACATCCACCAGAGTCCGCTCTGTTTCACCCTTTCGGCAGTCTCCATACATTTTGATGAAAAATGGTTGATACCGTACCCGTCCCGGATCGCTATTGATGTCTGGTGCGACTGCGGCCCTTTTTGAAACATAGGGCGCGTAGAACATATCCTTGATTGATGGTGCATTGAGCAGAGTTTCAAACTCTTTGCACCTTTTGCCATCATCAAAGGGCATTCTTGTTCCGTCTTTCCAGATCAACTCATTGGCTTCGTGACCCGCAAGAAATTCAGGATAAGAGCTGACCAGCCGATCCATTAATTCACCGTCACCTGCTGCACGGGCGGCTGTCACAAACAAAAGCGGGAATATCGCTATAAGAAAAAACTTTGCGAGGCCATGAAAAATCATTGTCCATCTCCGGTAAATCAAGGTGACTTTCTGCTGCCGATCAATACTTGAGAATTTTGATCTCAATATAGTCCCGGCCAGAGTCACGCCTCCATATTGTAATCTCAACTAATGGCTCTCCGTTAACGATTTCGTCCGGTACATCGTCACTCAGTGGGCTGTTTCTTACTAACGATTCCAGAGTTGCACGATTTCGCTTTGAAACAAAGAAGCTATCGCTCTCATCTTCGGGATCAATGCGACCAAAAACATGAAAGTTTGCCCGGTCTTGCCGAATAATTGCTGCGGGAGATCTCAGATGCTCACCGTAGCTGTTAAAGTGGTCCGAACGCCCGAGACGTGCAGCATAAGAGTCAACCAGGTTGTCAGCAAACGCAGGGGTTGGCTGAAACATGGCGAAAAGTGCAAGCAAAAAATAAAGCTTTTTCATAAGTGCATCTCCCAAGTTAATCGTTTTAAAAAAAAGAGATATCTAAATAAGTTGTGCAGAATGCTGCTATTTGTAGCCTCGCTCAAGCCAACATGCTGATGAGCCCAATCCAGCCCCTTCTGAGGAAATATGAAGCACCTTTTTTAGTACAGATTGTCTATAGGAGTTTACGCAATTTTTCTGATTTCATTTCTTTACATCTCTCGGGAAGGGACGTTGATCGCTTGTGTCAAAGTCATATCGGCGGCAGCACTTGTGGCGCGGATTCTTCCTGCGGGAACCGCAGGAAGTTATAATAAACCCGGCGTCGGAGAAACGCCGGGAAGGTGTAATCGAAAGAACAGGTGTTGGCGGAGAAAATGGAACGGTAACAGGTTATTGAGGAATCATAAACGATTACCTGCAAGACGACTGAACTGGTTGCTCGGTGTTCATTTTTATGACTTCGATGCTGTTGACCCATTTGACATGGCGCGGGCCGGTTGCCTTGTCCGTGGCACAGAAGACGACAAAGAGCCCATCCTTATCGATTGGATTTCCGTTCTCTTCAAAAATCAGCCAGGTACTGTCGCCGGCCGTCCCGTAATAGAGTTCGTTGTAGGAAAACAGGACGTTGTAGTTATCTATGGAGCGGACAAGGACTGCGTACTCGCCGCGCTGACGGGGGTTCGATAGGACAATTTTCGCCGAATCGAGAATGTCGCGGAGGAGCACACCCTTGTATGTTTTCAGGGTTTTACGGGTTTCACCTGAATCGCAGACAATTGCGCCGTTTTTTTGTTCCTCAACCTTCATAAGTTTAATGGAGGGGATGGTAATGGTGAACGGTTTTTCCACCAGCCCTGAAACCGTTACGGTTCTGGAGGTAATGACGTCGGACTTTGCCTGAGCGGTCAACGGGCATGCTGCCAATGCAAGAACAAGAACAAGCGTGAAATGAGCTGATAATTTTTTTCTCATGGTTGTTGTGTTTAACGATTGACGTTGCGTATTTGGGACAAGAATGTGACACATGAAAATTATTGCCTGAAGCCATCCCTGTAGAGCGGGAGGACTTCAGGTTTACTCTGGATCTTTTCTACAGCGAGTATCCAACTGAAAGCACAAACTGACGGCCAGGCTCAGGGTATCCTTCTGAAACGGCATAGTTACGGTCGAAAACATTTTCAACTGCAGCCTGAATCGACAGCGAATTATGAAGCGTTGTATTTGCTCTCAGGTTTAGCAGCCCATAGGATCCGGCGGTATACTTTCCATCGCTGGTGCTGTATCGTTTCGAATTGTATTCAGTTTCAACCAATGCCCAGGTGTTCTTGCTGAGTAAAAACTGGAGATACCCTGAAATTTTGTTATGCGGCACGTCTGTAAAGCGCAACGAAGGATTGCTGTCATTTTTGCTATCAATATAGCTGTACCCTCCAAAGGCTTTGAGCCATGATGCAGCTTTCCAGTCTGCCGAGCATTCAAAACCGGTATAGGTTGCTTCTCCGGTATTTCGGAACTGGTAGACCCCGGGGGTAACATTATCAACTTGCTGGATGACATCACTGAGCTTGCTCTGGTAAACCGAGGTCATTAATTTCAGATTGTCTGCCGGTTTTACTGAATAGTCAAGCCCGTAGTTCCAGCTTTTTTCAGGAGCCAAAGCTGGATTTGGTAAGGCACTTCCAAAACGGTAGGAGTATCGATCCTTCAGGGTTGGAAACCTGGTTGTTCTTGCGAGGTATCCCGTCACTTCCTGATGTTCGCTGATACGACCTGCCACTTCCAGTTGGTAGTTGGCGGCATGATTGTTTTCAAGCGGAAATGAGCTGATAACCGTGCCGACAAGATCCTGAGCCTTGATGGTATTGCTGAAATCCTGTCGTGCGCCAAAAATCACACTGATATGTTGAGATGCTTTCCATGAATTCTCTACAGCAAGGGAGATGATATTGTCTTCAAACTTTTTGGTTGTCTGACCGACATTGTATTCCCTGTGCAGATCATGCTTCTCATGAACGGCAAGCTTGAGGGTGTTGTCTGTGATAAGCTCACTGCCCAATTCAGCCGATACGCCGAACGTCTTGTCGTCATAGACGCTGGTAAATCCCTTCTTTTGAGTTGTATACGTGGCATCATCATAGCTGTCCAGAACATTGTAGTAGCCGTCATAATAGGCTCTTGTTTTCAGGTAACTTTTGCTGCCAATTGCTGTTTTGCCTATGTAGTACAGGCTCGATTTGTCCCAGTCGGTATATTTCCAGAATCTTGCTTTATTTGCAGGATTTGAACCAGCATAGACCGGAACACCCTTGTTCGAGTTAATGGCATTGAAAGAAAGTGCATATTCGTCGGTGCTGTTTGGGGTATAACCGATTTTTATCCCTCCCTTGAAATCTTTAGCCTGAGAATTATCTCTTTTGCCGCCGTTTTCATTTTTAGTGGGAACATACGAATCTGAAAGCGGCCAGAAATCGCTCTTCAGGGTTGAAAGGTTTCCCTCGGCATACCAAACACCCTGATTTGAGCCAAAATTCAGCGCGGCAAATTCGGATGCAATACGGTCGTTTCCGGATATCATTCCTCCTCTCAGGGTCGCTTCAAACTGCTTTTCCGGTTTCCGGCTCACCATGTTTATTGCACCGCCCAGAGTGTTCGGTCCGAAAAGAACTGATGAATATCCCTTCGAAACCGTAATCTCCGACAGATCAAAGGTTGTAAAGCGATTAGGATCAACATATCCGTCATAGGGCACATATTGCGGAATCCCGTCCAGATAAAGCGGAACCTGACGCATGTCAAACCCTCTTACATAAATCATGCCTTCATTTCTCGCGCCGGCATTGCCCAGATTGATTCCCGGCAGAAGATTAACTGCCTGCGCTATATTTTTTTTGTCAAGCATCTCCATATCATCGGCGGTAACGCGCTCTTTACTATGAATTTTTTTGCCGGTGATGGTGATTTCACCGGCTGTAAATACTTTTTTTCTGCTTGCTGTTGAATCCGAAGACGTTGTAGTTGCAGAACCGATTTCAGGAGCGGCAAGCAGAAGAACCAGAAGAACTATTCTTTTAATGGGATTTTATAATTATCGCTATTGTATCAAGTATATAACGGTTGTTAAAAAAATATCTGTTCGATCAGAGTGCCAGCCATTTTGCAAGCTGCATTGAACAGGGTACCCTTTCGCATGGATTTTGTTTCGATTTATGATTCGCTATATACCAAAAAATATAGCGCTTGCAAAAAAATATGTCGTGTCCTCTTTTGCTGCCAAAAGAGAGCACGACAAAAAAATAATCAGTTTATCAGCAGCTCTTCGCAGGCTTCACCATCTTCAAGAGCGTCAAGGATTTCGTCGATTTTGTCCTCACTGTCGATTTCGCCGTACCAGAAGTTTTCGGGATAGATCACCACAACAGGCCCTTTTTCGCAGAGGTTGAGGCACCCTGTTGCCGAGACGGCTACATCGCTCATCCCGCGGTCGGAGAGCTCGCTTTCGATGTAGGGAATCAGGCTGAGCGACTCCTTTTTATGGCAGATCCCCTGTGGTGTTCCCTGTGCCCGGAAACTGGCGCAGACAAGAATGTGATGTTTTGGTTTGTCCATGATATTTTTTGATCAATGTTAAAAAATTCCCAATTCTTAACTCTCCACTGTCAATTTTTTCTCTTTACCCGCATCCGCCTCCGGTGCCGGAGCAGCTTGAGCCGCAGGCATGAATCTGGCTGCTTTTCATCAGATGTTTCAGATCCTGGCCGTTAAAGATTCCGTAGACGGCCTCCTCAATAACTCCCTCAAGCACCATGACTTCAATCCCTTTGGCCGTCATCACTTTTTTGGGTGAGTCGCCAGCTCCGTTGACCAGCAGTGCCCGGCAGTCATTCAGGGTATCGGCCAGTGCTTCCCACCGCTCTTTACCTCCGCCAGCGGGAGGGGCTGTTCTCGAATCGACCAGTATGCATGAGCCTGTATCGTCCATGCTGTAAATAAGAAAGCGATCCGCTTCGCCGAGGTGCTGATTGATCAGTGCACCTTCCATACTGCTTACGGCAATATAGGGGCGAAACTCAGCAGGTTTTTTTGGCAAGGCGGCGGCCTCGGCAAGCTTCTGCATCATCTCTTCGCTGTTGATTTCGCCGATAATGCCGACTGCATCAGCGCGGCAACGGGCGCAGTGTTTCATTTGCGGCAGATACTGGCTTGTCGCATTCTGTATTTCACTAACCAGTTCCAGAGCCGGTTCGGCAATGTTTTCAAATACCGTCTCAGTCGTGCTGTAGTACGGCATGCAGTTCAAAATATCGGTTCCCAGTTCAGCAACTTTCCGGGCGACCTCGATGACATGGGTATCGTTGATGCCAGGAATAATAATCGAGTTTACTTTGGCGGTGACGCCAGCCTCCTTGAGTTTTTTCAAGGCTTCAAGCTGGCGGTCGATCAGCAGTTTTGCGGCATCAAAGTCGCGGTACATTTTTTTGTTGTACCGTACCCATGCATAGATTTCCGCTCCGATTTCCGGATCAATAGCGTTAATGGTAATGGTCACATGGCTCACCTGCAATTTTGCAAGCTCATCAATATAAGGCAGCAGGTCGAGTCCGTTCGTTGCCACGCAGAGCAGCATCTCGGGATATTTTGCCCGAACCAGCCGGAGGGTTTCCATCGTCTCGTCCGGGTTGGCGAAGGGATCGCCGGGACCGGCAATACCCACAACCGCAATGTTTGGCGAGAGGATCATTGCCTGATCAAGATAGTGCATGGCCTGCTGCGGCGACAATATCTTGCTCGTCACGCCGGGACGGTTTTCGTTCATGCAATCGAATTTCCGGTTGCAGTAGTTGCACTGGATATTGCATTTCGGTGCAATAGGGAGGTGGATACGCCCGAATTTGTGGCGCGACGCATCGTTGAAACAGGGGTGGTTTGCGATTTTAAGTGTCATGATATCCTCCCTTTACATATAAGTGTAGCCGATTGATGAAGCATTCTGCCGCTGTTCGATAACGGTATTGACGATCCGGTCAAACAGTTCCTGGGTGCCCCGGTACCCAAGATGGTGCATTCTCTGACCTCCGAACCGGTCGTGAATGGGGAAGCCGAGACGGAGCAGCGGTATATTGTTTTTTCTCGACATGGTATAGCCCTTGCTGTTGCCGATCAGAAAATCGGGCTTCAGCACTTTGGCTTCATCCTCGATATCAGCAAAGTCAACTCCCTCACGCACCTTGATACCAAGCACATCCATATCAGGGATAAGCTCCATGATCCGTTTTTTCAGGAGGCCGCTTTTTCCTCCCGAGGCGCAGAGGAGGGGCGTCATACCGATTTCACTCAGAAAAGCGGTTATGGCAACCACGAGGTCTTCTTCACCGTAGAGGATGACCTTTTTTTCAAAAACATATTTATGGCCGTCTGCGTATGCGTCAATCAGGCGGCGCCGTTCATCCTCATATTTTTCTGGCCTTGGCCGGCCTGTCAGCGTTTCGAGCAGACTGAAAAACTTGTCGCTCTCCTTGATGCCAATGGGCAGGGAGAGGTGATATCTTGGTACATCAAACGCCTCTTCGAGATAGCCGGCTGCCGATTTTGATGCTTCAAGTGTTGAACCGAACTCGATGCTTGCTGACGCACTGCCCGCCGAAACAATAGCACTTGCTGGAGTGCCGCCGGGCGGTATGCGGTGATACTCGCCCCACGGGCCGCCATCCATGGTCTGGGAGTAATCGGGCAGCAACATCAAGGGTGCCTTGAAATCATTAAATATTTCCTTGAGGTAGCGCAAGTCGGCTGGCGATACCATGTTCGGAAAAAGGTTGATCAGGCTCTGCTCTTCACCGTTCTCGGCCAGGGTTTTGACGGTAGCCCTGACTGCGGCATGAAAACCATCGATGTGGCTGCCCTGGTAGCTTGGCGTCGAGGCATGAATCAAAATCGGCATTGGTGTGCCGTTCTTGAACTCCTTTTTATACTCACGCAAAATTCCGGGCACATCATCGCCGATGGTCTCGCTCAGGCAGGTGGTCGCCACTCCGATGACCTGGGGCTTATACTGATCGGAGACGTTTTTCAGTCCGATTTTCAGGTTATGGCTGCCGCCGAACACGGCACTCTCTTCATGGAAGTTTGATGAAGCGATATCAATCGGCTCTTTATAATGGCTGATCAGGTAACGCCGTATATAGGTTGCGCACCCCTGTGAACCGTGCAGGAACGGTACGCAGCTCTCTATCCCCCGGAATGCAAGGCATGCGCCAAGCGGGTTGCAGAGCTTGCAGGCGTTCTGTGTTGCTGTTTTTGCGTGTTTCATAGGGTACCTCCTTTTCTTGGAGCAAACTGCCATACCGGGCTCATGACCGATTGATAGACCTCCAGTGCAAAATTATACATACCGACAAATCCAGCCAGAGGGATCTTCCTCTCATGGTTGTGGTCGCAGAATCCGATACCAAGCTTGAAGGCTATCGGGCGCTCCTTGACCCCTCCGATAAGCAGGTCGGCCTCTTTTTCAAGAATAAATTTCGAGAGCTCGACGGGATTGGAGTCGTCCACAATCACCGTTCCCTCATCGCACATCTCTTTCAATCGCGCATAATCATCTTTGTTGCCAGTCTGTGATCCGGCAAGCACGACCGACATGCCGATTGAACGCAATGCCTTGATGAGCGAGAATGTCTTGAATGCTCCACCGACATAGATGGCCGCTTTCTTGCCCGTCAGCGCTTTTTTGAACTTTTGCAGCGAAGGGTAGAGCGTTTTCACCTCTTCACTGACAACCTGCTTTGCCGCATCCATAATATCAGGGCGGTCAGGAAAATATTTTGCGACATCATAGAGCGATTTCGACATATCCTCAATACCGAAGTAGGAGACCCTGATATAGGGTATTCCGTACTTCTCCTCCATCTCCTTGGCCAACCAGGTCATTGAGCCTGAGCACTGCACAACGTTGAGGGTTGCTCCATGTGCTCGCCGTACCGCATCAATACGTCCGTCGCCGGTCAGGGTCGCAACAACCTCGATACCCATTTTTTCGTAGTACTGCCTGATAATCCAAGCCTCCCCGGCAAGGTTGAATTCGCCAAGAATGTTGATACTGTACTTGCTGATCTCATCGATGGGCCCTGTGCCTATCAGCTTCATCAGGGAATGGCAGGCGGCCTTGTAGCCATCCTTTTTGGTGCCCTTGAACCCTTCTGAATGAACCGGCAGCACCGGAATTCCGGTCTCTTTCGCAACTTTTCTGCAGACCGCCTCGATGTCGTCACCGATAAGGCCGACAATGCAGGTCGAATAGATAAAGGCTGCTTTTGGTTTATACTGCTCAATCAGTTCAATCAGCGAGTGGTAGAGCTTTTTTTCTCCGCCATAAATGACATCCATCTCCTGAAGGTCGGTGGAAAAGCTTAACCGGTGCAATTCAGGGCCTGAAGAGACAGCACCCCGGATGTCCCATGTATAGGCCGCGCACCCGATAGGTCCATGAACAACATGAATGGCATCCGCTATGGGATAGAGCACCACGCGGGAACCGCAAAAGACGCAGGCTCGCTGACTGACCGATCCGGAAAGGCTTGAAGTGTCGCAGGCAATATCGGGTTGCGCCACCCCTTTTTTCTTTTCGAAGATCTGCTTCTGCCGTCCTTCAAGAATCGTGATCTGTTCCATAGCTTCTACCCCTTTACATAAATATTGTTGTCCTTCTTTTCCACAGGATTTCACATCCTGTGTTACCGAATATGCCTCCCCGACAGGGCTGGAAATGCTTGACACTCCCTTCGGGGGGCATGAAAACCATTATTTTACATGACCAGTTCAAACTTTTCCTCAAGTGCGTCACGATCCTGGCGATCCATCACGGCATTGAGAAGTTTTTCAACCAACCTCAATCCTCCGCTGTACCCGACATTCGGGAAGTAGCTGTGACCGATACGGTCGAGAATCGGGAAGCCGAAGCGGATAAAAGGAACATCTTCGTCACGTGCTATATACTTTCCATACGTGTTGCCGATCAGCAGGTCAACCGGTTCATTCTTCATCCACTGGTGAAGCAGGAACATGTCTGCCTGAAGCCCGTTTCGGAAGTTTGTTTCCGGAGAGCGTGCATCAAGAAGCTGGCGCATCTGTTTTTCAAAGCGCTGGCCAGGTGTGCCGCTGACGATATGAGCGGGTTTCATGTTCAGGTCAAGCAGGAACTCAGTAAGTGGAAGAAGCTGATCCGGATCGCCGAAAAGAGCTACTCTCTTGCCATATAAATATTGTTCCATATCGGCCATTACATCAACCAGTCTTCCCCTCTCAGCCGTAATCTCATCGGGTACCTTTACCCCGGCAACCTGGCTGAGCGCCATAATGAAGCGGTCGGTTGCCGAGAGGCCGATGGGCATGTCAAGCGTTTCAAATGCCACTTTGCAGCTCTTTTCGAGGGCGATTGCCGCCGGTTCTGCACTGATCGCTCCAAGAGCAAGTGAAGAGATGCTGTCTCCAGCGCTCTGCAGTTCTGCTACTGTGGTGCCACCTTTCGGATAAAATTCATGCTTGCCGGTCTGCGGAGCATCAAGCACATCCGAGGTGTCGGGGAAAAGCACAATCTTGACGCCAAGCTCTTTCGACAGACGCTTGATTTCTCGCATGTCGGAAGGTTCCATCCAGCCGGCAATAATGTTGAACTGGTTCTTTTTTACACCGGTTGAAACAGCAAACTGTGTAGCAATACCCGTTACCATATTGGCGTAGCCAGTTATGTGCGACCCGATAAAGCTCGGTGTGCTGGCAAAAATAACATGCTTGCCTTCAGGGACTTTTCCGTCATCTTTTGCTTTTCTCGTGATCTGCTGCAAATCATCACCAATGGTTTCAGAGAGACAGGTCGAGTGCACCGCAATGATATCGGGATCATAGACCGAAAAGATGGTTTCGATGGCCGCAAGGAGGTTTGCCTGGCCCCCGAACACTGAAGCACCTTCGGTGAACGAACTTGTTGCCGCCATAACAGGCTCCTTGTAGTGGCGGGTCAGGGTGCTGCGGTGATAGGAGCAGCATCCTTGTGAGCCATGGCTGTGAGGCAGACAGCCATGAATACCGAGCGCTGCATACATGGCGCCGATTGGCTGGCATGTTTTCGCAGGGTTGATGGTCAGCCCTTCACGCTCTTTAACCTCTTTTGATGTGTGTCTTAATAGCATAATTCAATGATCTCCGTTTTCCTGTTCATTACTGTGTCACGTAACTGGCTGCAAGTTCTCCACCTTTCCCGTTTCCTGCTGTTTCCCATGGCGCCTTGATGAGCTTCCATACCGGGTTGTTGACCATACGATCAATGTCTTTGTAGAAGTTTACTGCACCCTCAAAACCAGTGTAAGGGCCGCCGTAGTCGTAGCTGTGAAGCTGTTTCAACGGAATTCCCATCTTCTGTACCACATACTTCTCTTTGATACCGGCGCAGAAAATATCCGGCTTGTAGATCTCAATCAGCTTTTCAGACTCATAGTGGCTGAGGTCATCAACAACGAGCGACTTTTTGGTCATCTGCTTCATCATTCCCTCATAACCATTGATCTCCAGTCCCTTCTCCTTCAGCGCTTCAAGTTCCGCCTCTGTTTTTCTCGGATTGTAAAGCTCGGGATCGGCGACTATTTTCAGCTCCTCAATATTCTTGCTGTCAGCATCGACCTTGATCTTCGGCAGTACATCACGTCCTTCATAGTCATCACGGTGAGCAAACTCATAGCCTGCGGCCACCGTTGTCATTCCCAGTTCAGAGAAGAGATCCTGATAATGGTGAGCGCGTGAGCCACCGACAAAAAGCATAGCGGTTTTGCCTTTGGTTCTTGGAAGAATCTCCTCAATTATCGCTTTCACCTTTGGCGTCTCCTCGGCAATAACGGCTTCAATTCGTGCTTTCAACTCCTCATCGCCAAAGTATTCGCCGATTTTGCGGAGTGACTTTGCTGTTGATTCTGCTCCGACAAAGTTCACCTTCATCCATGGAATCCCGTACTTCGTCTCCATCATGTCGCCCATATAGTTAATCGAGCGGTGGCAGAGAATGACGTTAAGGTCTGCCGTATGGGAATTCTCAATTGCAGCAACCGTAGAGTTGCCGCTGAATGAGGCAACCAGCGTAATGCCAACTTTTTCAAAAATGCGTTCAATTTCAAAAGCATCACCGCCGATGTTGTATTCACCAAGAAGGTTCAGCTTGAACTTCCCTTCACTCGGGGTGTTGTCGCGGCCAACCATGTGCTTGAATACACCGTTGTTGGCAATGTGGTGACCTGCCGACTGACTGACGCCCCTGTACCCTTCGCAACTGAAACCGAAGACGTTGCAATCTCCGAACTTCTCCTTCATCTCTCTTGAAGCAGCGTGCACATCATCTCCAATCAGACCGACCGGACAGGTCGAGAAGATCGCGATGGATTTTGGATGAAAAAGGTCATAAGCCTCCTGGATCGCAATCTTCAACTTCTTTTCACCGCCAAAGACGATGTTCTCCTCCTGCATATCAGTCGAGAAACAGTAGGGGATGTAGTTTGCATCCATCAGTGTTTCCGGCTTCGTCTGGTTACGCCGGGTTAACCAGGCATAAAAACTGCATCCGATAGGGCCGTGAACAATGTTGACAATGTCGCGGGTTGGCCCAAGCACCACACCTTTACAGCCGGCATAAGAGCATCCACGCTGCGTGATGATTCCCGGAACGGTACGCACGTTGGCCTGTACTTCGGGAATAGTCTCCGGATCATTTATAACAATGGACTTCGACCGCTTTTTTGCAACCTTGGCCGGGTATTTTTGTATCAGCTCCTCCCTGACTTGGACTGGATCTGGAATAATTCTGTTCGCCTCCATGGAACTCTCTCCGTTTACACCTGTTAAATATTGATCGTTAGTTCAGCGCCGCATCGCCCTCTTCACCTGTTCTTACCCTGATGGTTTCAAGAATCGGGGTTACAAAAATCTTGCCATCACCCGGATTACCCGTCTGGTTGGTCTGGATAATGGTGTCGATTGCTGTTTTGCATAACTCATCAGGTACTACTACGGTCACAATTCGCTTTGCAACCAGTCTTGGTGCATTGCCGAGCTGCGCAATTGCTTCGGGATGACCCGCTTCAGCGCCTCTGAGAATGTCGTAATGAACCTGACCCTTGCCGCGTCCCATCACCCTGCCGGTTGCTGTGAAAGCCGGAATACCTGCATCGATAAGCGCTTTTTTGGTCGCATTCACTTTGTTGATCCGTATGACTGCAATAATTTCTTTCATTCAAGCCTCCTTTGCTGGAAGAAATGGATCGGTTTCCCGTTCACCGGTGCTTATGGTGTAAACCTCTTCAACGGCTGAAACAAAGATCTTTCCATCACCAAATTTTCCTTCTGCTCCCGATTTTGCATTTTCAAGGATAGCCCGCACAACAAAATCTTTGTCGACATCAGGAACCACCGTAAATAACATCTCTTTTGGAATTTCATCATAGACGACGTCACCGACGCGGAGACCGCGTTGTTTACCGCGTCCGACCACCGAGATTTTTGTGACAGAGGGAAAGCCGGCATCAAGCAATCCCTGCATGACATCATACACCTTTTCTGGTCTGACGATTGTTCTGATCATTAACATCTCTCTTTACTCCTTTTTT
>CAIMHT010000094.1 GCA_903840935.1 uncultured Chlorobiaceae bacterium | reverse complement strand
TATGGAGTACATCATGCATCCCTTTTATACAACCAAGGAGTCAGGAAAAGGAACCGGCCTCGGTCTCTCGATCAGTTATGGAATCATCAAGGAGATGAATGGCACTATCAGGATTAAAAGCGCTCCAATGCGCGGCACCACGGTTATTATCACTCTACCCAAAACAGCCAAGAAATGAGCATGAGATAACACTCCAATGGAGTCGGTGATTGGTCAATTGCCGGTTTGAAATTTGTCTTTTCTTTTCCTCGGAAATTCTTATCTTCAGTTCCCTAGTTCGATTCTGTGAATGGTCAGCAGGCCCTTGTAGCTCAGTGGATAGAGTACTAGTTTCCGAAACTATTGGTCGGCAGTTCGAATCTGCCCAAGGGCACAGGATAATAAAGATATTTCGGGGTGTGGCTCAGTTGGTAGAGTGCTGCGTTCGGGACGCAGAGGTCGTGGGTTCGAGTCCCGCCACCCCGACATCAGAGGCGATTATGGTCAGGTCCCATAGTCGCCTTTTTCCGTTTCTTCTGATTAAAACGCTATCCGTCGCGCCAGCAGCGGAAAAATATCAATAACCCTTATTATATTAATACGTTCATTATTCTGTAACCGTTGCAGGCTGCTGTTATCAGTATTGATATCCGTTATTTGTATCGGTATCTGGTTTGCCTGTCAAGTCCAAACCATCAAGTGAGATTGTTTATGAACGAGACCATCAAGACCATTCTTCTTCGGAGGAGTATCAGGGCTTACCAGCCCCGGCAGATTGAAGACGAGAAGTTGCAGGAAATTACACTGGCAGGGCAGTATGCTCCGACGGCTATGGGGCAGCAGCCTTGGCATTTTACTGTACTGCAGAATCCCGATCTGCTCGAAAATCTCCAACTGCAGTGCAAATCTCTTTTTTTGCATTCCGACAATGCCGATTTACGTGCCTTGGCATTGCGTGAAGGTTATCATGTTTTTTATCATGCTCCGACTCTCTTGATTGTTTCTGGAGATTGCAAGGCCATTACGCCCTTACAGGATTGTGTGCTGGCTATGGAAAACATGTTGCTTGCGGCGGCTTCGCTCGGTATTGGATCCTGCTGGGTTCATTCGGTCGTGATGCTTTGCGGAAGCGATGAAGGTGCGGCGGCTTTTAAAAGTCTTGGACTTGGTATACCGGAAGGATACGTGCCTCATGCGGCGGCTGTTTTTGGCTATAGTGCAATACCTTTGCCAGAGGCAGAACCGCGCAAGACCCAGAGAGTAAACGTTGTGCGGTAGAGTGGAGTGGGGCGCCCTTGATGCAGAAAGAGTGTCTGATTGTTGCTTATCAATACCGATCACATGAAAAACACTATGAAGCCTGACGGGTTTGCAACCCTCTCAGAAGCTGAAGCCGCGGAACTGCTTGAATCGGAAGGATATAATGAGTTGCCCTCTTCGGAGCGCCGATCTCTTTTTTCGTTGGCCTTCGGCGTGGTTCGCGAGCCGATGTTTCTCTTGCTTGTATCCTGCGGTGTACTCTATCTGCTGCTTGGTGATGTCCCGGAGGCGTTGATGCTTCTTGGCTTTGTCTTTTTTGTCATGGGTCTCACCCTCTACCAGGAGCGAAAGACCGAACATGCTCTCGATGCGCTCCGTGATCTTGCGAGCCCTCGTGCCCAGGTTGTCCGGGATGGTGTAGAACGGCGCCTTGCCGGACGTGAGGTGGTGCGGGGTGATCTCCTTGTTGTTAACGAAGGTGATCGTGTTGCGGCTGACGCACAGCTTCTTTCGTGCCTCAATATGATGGTTGATGAATCGCTTTTGACTGGTGAATCCGCTCCTGTCAGAAAATCTGATGATATTTGGGAGGGAAAAGAGCCTCATCCGGGGGGAGACGACCTGCCGTTTATCTATTCTGGTACGATGGCGGTTCAGGGACAAGGAATTGCGAGGGTCGTCGCAACCGGCACAAAGAGTGAAATCGGCAAAATCGGCAAGGTGTTGCAGGCTGTTGAACCGGAGGAGACGCTTTTGCAGAAGGAGACTGGCCGATGGGTGCACCATCTTGCACTGGCAGGTCTTTCACTCTGCATTCTGGTTGTTATTTTCTACAGCCTTACCCGCAGCGACTGGCTTCACGGGCTATTGGCCGGGGTTACCCTTGCCATGGCCACACTGCCGGAAGAGTTGCCGGTTGTTTTGACTATCTTTCTTGCCATGGGAGCGTGGCGTATTTCCAAAAAGCAGGTACTTACCCGCAGGATGCCAGCCATAGAGATGCTTGGGGCTTCCACGGTTCTCTGTGTCGACAAAACCGGCACGTTGACCATGAATCGAATGTCGGTCAGCCGGCTCTTTGCCGGGGGAGCTTTTCTTGATGTTGGAGATGTTTCGCAGAATTCCATTCCCGAGGAGTTTCATGAACTTCTTGAGTTCACTCTTCTGGCCAGTCAGCTCGACCCTTTTGACCCGATGGAAAAGGCGATCAAAGAGACCGGTGATACCTGTCTGACAGAGACGGAGCATCTGCACAAGGATTGGTCGCTGGTTCATGAATACCCCTTGTCCAAAGAGCTGCTTTCTTTGTCGCGCGTCTGGAAGTCATCGGAAAATCAGCATTATACCATTGCCGCCAAAGGCGCTCCAGAAGCTATTATCGATCTTTGTCATTTTGATGATGATGCAATTGAACAGCTTTCCTGTTATATCAGTGAAATGGCTGACCAGGGACTTCGGGTATTGGGCGTGGCAAGGGCATTTTTTCGGCAACCGGTTTTGCCAGAGCAGCAGCATGACTTTGTTTTTGAATTTCTCGGTCTGATCGGGCTTGCTGACCCGGTGCGTCTCACAGTACCCTCGGCCATAGCGGAGTGTTACAACGCAGGTGTCCGCGTGGTGATGATAACCGGCGATTATCCCGGCACTGCCCGCAACATTGCCCGGCAGATTGGTCTGGAAAAAGCGGACAGATGGATTACAGGCACAGAGATGCAGGGGATGACGGATCAGGAGCTGCAAGAGAGAGTCAATGAGGTTAATGTTTTTGCAAGGGTTGTGCCGGATCAGAAACTGCGACTGGTCAGTGCGCTCAAGGCCAACGGTGAAATTGTTGCCATGACAGGCGATGGGGTAAATGACGCGCCAGCGCTGAAAGCGGCCAATATTGGTATAGCAATGGGTGGACGCGGAACCGATGTTGCCCGTGAGTCAGCATCACTGGTGCTGCTTGATGATGATTTTTCTTCGATTGTACAGGCCATCAGGCTTGGGCGCCGGATTTTTGACAATATCCGGAAAGCCATTGCCTATATTTTTGCCATTCATGTACCCATTGCCGGTATTTCGCTCTTGCCTGTACTGTTTCATTGGCCTCTCCTCTTGCTTCCGGCACATATCGCTTTTTTGCAACTGATCATTGATCCTGCATGTTCAATTGTTTTTGAAGCTGAGGGGGAAGAGAGTGATGTCATGAAGCGGCCACCCCGGAATTCAAGGGAGCCATTATTCGTCAGAAAGATGGTGGTGCTCAGCCTGATGCAGGGAGTCATGGTGCTTGCTGTTGTCCTCGCTGTTTTCTGGTATTCATACTCGAAGGGGGATGGCGAGCAGGAGGTCCGTGCATTGACCTTTACAACCTTGATGATTTCCAATCTCGGCCTGATTCTGACCAACCGCTCCTGGAGCCGGACATTTATTGCGACCATGCGTTTTTCCAACAAGGCACTGTTTCCGGTGGTCGCCGGGGCTCTCCTCTTTTTGGGAGTTGTGCTGTATATTCCATTTTTTGTTCATCTTTTCCGTTTTTCAGCCTTACATTCACTTGACCTTTTGCTTTGCCTCTCTGCAGGAATCGGAAGTGTGCTCTGGTTTGAAGGAGTGAAGTGGTTTGGAGCGTCAGGATTTTTTCTGGAAAAAAGGTAAGAGAATGCGAATAAAGGAGATAACTTTTATCAATACTTATGACTACAGCAAAACAGAACTATAATTTTCAGAAAATTGTCGTCGTTACCGGTGTCGTTCTTTTTATTGTCAAACTGGTCGCCTGGTATCTTACCAACTCCGTAGCCATTCTCACTGATGCGCTTGAAAGTACGGTGAATGTTACCAGTGGCTTTATCGGGTTGTACAGTCTCTATATTTCTGCAAAGCCAAAAGACAGCCATCATCCTTACGGTCACGGAAAGGTGGAGTTTATTTCAGCGGCTATTGAAGGTACCCTTATTGCTTGCGCCGGTTTGCTTATTATCTATGAGGCTGCAAAAAATCTTGGTGATCCGCAACCGGTTGCCCAGCTTGATTATGGAATAGTGTTGATCACGGCAACGGCAATCATCAATTACCTCGTTGGCGCACTTGCCGTTAAAAAAGGGAAGAGCAACAACTCTCTTGCCCTTGTTGCCAGCGGAAAACATCTCCAGTCAGATACCTACTCAACCATCGGCATTATCATTGGCCTGATCCTTTTGTTCCTGACAAAAATGGCATGGCTCGACAGTGTTGTTGCCTTGATTTTCGCACTTCTTATTGTGTATACCGGCTACAAAATTATCCGCGACTCTCTCCGGGGGATTATGGATGAGGCGGATGAGGAGTTGCTTGAAAAAATGGTCAGCTTGCTGCAGACCAATCGCAGTAATGAGTGGATTGATCTCCACAATCTGCGCATCATCAAGTATGGGAGCACGCTCCATCTTGATTGCCATTTGACGGTTCCCTGGTATCTTAATGTTCACGAAGCTCACACCCAGATTGATAAACTCAACAAGCTGGTCAATGACAATTTTGGCGGCAGCATTGAGCTGTTTGTCCACACTGATGGCTGCCTTGATTTTTCCTGTGAAATCTGTCAAAAAGGGGAGTGCCCTGTCCGCAAGGCCGTATTCAAGCGCAGGGTGGAGTGGACGGTGAAAAACATATCCGACAATCACAAGCATAATGCGCTCTGAGGTTGTACGAACCATACAGGCAGTTCTCTTTTGTCATCTAATCTCGAATGCGTGCTTTGAGGAGTAAGGGCAGGTGATCGGAGTAACCACCCTTGTAGTTTCTTTTTTCATAGGTTGGCCAGGGCTTTTTTCCGGAGTAGTTGAAGAGCCGAAAAAAGGTAAAGCAGCGGAATGCTTTCTCTTGTGCCGAGAGCCCACTATTGTCAAGCATTCCCCGGCTCAGGAGGATCTGGTCGATCTGTTGCCAGTGGTTGTTGTAGAAGTAGCTGCCGATTCCATCGTATCCGCTCCAGCAGTTGTAAAGGAGTGCATGACCGTTCGCCCTGACAGAGGATGCATCAAATGTTGAGCGAAGTACCTGTTTCAGGGAGCGGTCAGCGGGTTCATCATTGAAGTCACCCATGATAACAACATCAGCTTTTGGGTTCCCTGCCAGCAGGCTGTCGAGAATGTGCCGGGCCACTTTTGCTGCAGCAATTCGTTTTGGCTCACTCCAGCCGGTGTCGAAGGAGCGTGAAGGCCAGTGGTTCAGTATGACCATGAATGGGTGGGTTGCGGCTGAAAATCCGGCCACGATAATCTTTCTTGTCGGCTTTCCCTCAAGAGGTACAGAGTAGGCTTTCGATCCTGTCAGGAGAACTGTTTTTTGATTGAAAGCAAGGCCGATATCGATACCTCTCGGATCCCGGGACTCATGATAGATGGCTTTGTAGCTGACGCCTTGAATCCCGGTGAGAGTTTCCTCAAAGATGTTACGGTTTTCTACCTCGGCAAAAGCGAGGATGTCGGGATATTTTTTGTAGTCTGGATGTGCCTCTACTGCCGAGATGAGGTGGCGGATGCGCATCTGCTTCAGGGCGACTCTCTTTTCCGTCCACTGCAGTTTTCCATTCGGCGTAAAATCGTCATCCTCGGTTGCCAGGTCGTTGTATGCATCAAAAAGATTTTCAACGTTCCACCAGAGGAAGAGTACGGTTTTTTCAGGCTTTTGTTTCCCTGTAACAGGGGCTGATAACGATAAGACTCCCATGAAAAAAACAAAAAGCAGGCAGAGCTGTTTTCGCATTCTCTCTTTTGTTCTAATTTTTTTTCTTTACTATAAGGATTATGTAACTTAATCGGGATTTTCCAGTTGTCAATATTTTATTTTCCAACAATCCGGGAAGCATTATGACCCAGAAGAGTGATGTCAAGGAACAGGCAAAAGATATCCTCGAGGAGACCCTTGACAGGGAGGCGGTTATTGTGCTGGCAAGGATTTCCGAAGAGATGCAATTGCTCTTCAATGCTCATCCGGAACCGGCAATGGAGATGGTAAAGGTGATTGTGACTGGTTTTTTTCTTGAGAACGGGAAATCAGAGCAGTTTATTGATGACTGGATCAAGACCTCGGAAGAGTACAGTCGCGCAAGGGGACTTGATGAACAGTTCCAGCCAAAAGCGATGCTGTCGGATCTTGGAGTGTTCAGGTTTATGAGTTTTTTGAAAGACAAGGGGCTGACCGATGATCAGATTGCCATTGTGCTTACGGGTGCGGTGCAGCAGGCGGCTTCTGACCAGGCGAGTCAGTAAAAAAGGTAATTGTTTACTCTGTTAACGGCTTTTGTTCGCGACGGCCAATCACTATAACTATTTATTGATACATGAAAAAGACGACACAACTGTACGAAGGCAAGGCAAAAAAGGTTTTTTTGACGGATGATGCTGATTTGGTGATACAGGAGTTCAAGGATGATGCAACGGCTTTCAATAACAAGAAAAAGGGGAGTATTGCCGAGAAGGGTGTTGTGAACAACGCCATTTCCTGCAAGCTCTTCACCTTGCTTGAGTCGCAGGGTATTCGTACTCATTTTGTCGAAAAGCTCTCTGATCGTGATATGCTGTGCCGTTATCTCGATATTATCAAGGTTGAGGTAGTTGTGCGCAATATTGCGGCTGGTTCACTGGTAAAGCGTTACGGCTTCAGCGAAGGAACCGTGCTGGGAACGCCGATTGTCGAGTTCTATCTCAAAGATGACGATCTCGATGACCCGCTGATGAATGAGGCTCATGCTGTTGCGCTTGGTGTTGCCACCCTTGCGGAGCTTGCCTTTCTGAAAAATCGCGCAGAGAGCATTAATGCTTTACTCAAAGAGTTTTTTGCCGAAAGAAAACTGAAGCTGGTCGATTTTAAGCTTGAGTTCGGTCGTCATAACAACGAGATCCTGCTTGGTGACGAGATAAGCCCTGATACCTGCCGTTTCTGGGATCTTGAGACAAACGAAAAAATGGACAAGGATCGTTTTCGGTTTGATCTTGGCGGTGTTGAGGATGCTTACAGCGAAGTGCAGAGAAGGGTGCTTGATCTTGACTGACACCAATATTACAAAACGGAGGATTTGTCATGCTTGAAGCTGTGATTGTCTGGCTGCAGCATGCTGATCCTTTCGTGGTCTATGGTTTCCTGTTTCTGATTGCGTTTCTTGAAAATGTTGTGCCTCCGATCCCCGGAGATATTCCTGTAGCTTTTATCGGCTATCTAATCTGCAAAAGTGACATAACGTTTGGCGGAGCGCTCTTTTGCTCTTCGCTGGGTTCTACAGCAGGCTTCATGCTTGTCTACATGCTCAGCAGGCATCTTGGTTTAAAGTTGTATGCCGAGGGAGAGAGTTCTGCCCAAAACTGGTTGGCAAAAAGGGTTCACCGTTTTTTCCCTCCTTCAGATATGGAGCTGCTTCGCTGCAAATTTGCCACACATGGCTACCTTGCCGTACTGGTGAACCGCTTTCTCTTTGGTTCGAGAGCGGTTATTTCGGTTATGGCCGGGTTGATGCATCTCAGGACGCCATTTGTTCTTCTTGCTGCCTTGACAAGCGCTGTTGCCTGGAATGTGTTGCTGCTTTATGGTGGTTATTTTCTGGGAAGCCACTGGCAGGATATCGGCGCTTATGCTGCGCTCTATAGCATTCCTGTATCAATCGTTTTTGTTCTTCTTCTTGTTTATTCCGGATGGAAGTTTGTGCGGGAAAGAAAGCTGCAGGATGAATGAGTTTTTTTTGTTATTTATTCCCGGCCAAGTAAATTCCAGCTTTTTTTTCTTTATTCACCAGCATTTTGTTGATATACCATGGCAAAAGAGTTAAAACTGTATCCTGCTGAAAAAAAAGGTACGCTTCTTGAGCTTGCCTCAATTGATGATCTCAAGGAGATGGCCCGCCAGGTTCGTCGGGATGTTATCAGAATGCTTGCTATGGCCAATTCCGGTCATACGGGTGGTTCGCTCGGCATGGCCGATATTTTTACGGCACTTTATTTTCGGGTACTTCAGCATAAGCCGCATGAGTTCTGGGAGCTTCATGACGAGGATATGGTTTTCCTCTCCAATGGCCATATTGTTCCGGTATGGTACAGTGTGCTTGCCCGTTCAGGTTATTTCCCGCTCAGCGAACTGAACTCCCTGCGACAGGTCAGCTCATACCTTCAGGGTCATCCGACCTCTGAGGCGAGGCTTCCCGGTATCAGAATTGCTTCAGGATCTCTCGGTCAAGGACTTTCTGCGGCAGTCGGTGCCGCGCTCGGTCTGCGTCTTGATGGCAAGGAGGGGGATGTATTCTGTTTGATGGGCGATGGTGAGTGTCAGGAAGGGCAGATATGGGAAGCGGCAATGAGCGCATCTCATTACCGGCTTGGCAAGATTATCGGTATTGTCGATTACAACAATTTGCAGATTGATGGGGAGGTTACCTCAATCATGAATGTTGAGCCGTTTGCCGATAAGTGGCGCTCGTTCGGTTGGGATGTTTGTCATTGCGACGGCAACAATATGGAAGATTTTGTTACGACAATCGAAACAATCAAGGCGTGCAGGGAGCGCCAGAAGCCGACCGTGATTCTTGCGAGAACAATCATGGGAAAAGGGGTTTCCTTTTTTGAGGGTAGTATGCCCGACAAATCCAACTGGCATGGAAAACCACCGTCGAAGGATGATGCCATTAAAGCACTTGCCATTCTCGGAGAGACCCGGTTTGGCGATTTTTTGAGCTGAAGCTGACTTCATGCAGATTCTGGCAGGTTTATACAAAGGACGGAAAATCAGGAGCTCATCGTCGCTCGCGATACGTCCTTGCAGCAGCAGGGTGAAAAAGTCGCTTTTTGATACGCTCACGGCAAGGATGGATTTTGAGGGGGTCTCTGTTCTTGATTTGTTTGCGGGTTTCGGTTCTCTTGGTTTCGAGGCGCTGAGCCGTGGTGCCAGGTCAGTCTGCTTTGTCGATCAGCATGTTGATGCCCTTAAAGCACTGAAGGCAACAACCCTTCAGTTGGCGGTTGACGATCGAGTCAAGATTGTCAACGGGGATGTCTCAGTATTTCTCCGCCGTGTGGAGGGGTCGTTTGATCTTCTGTTTTGCGACCCACCCTACTCCTGGCCGGATTATGACCTCTTGATTGAACGAATTTTTGCAGGCACTCTTCTTGCCCCGGAAGGGTTCCTGCTGATCGAACATAGCGCGCATCTTGATTTTCAGCACTTGCTTCGCTACTCTTTTCATCGTGATTACGGCATGACAAGAGTTACTTTTTTTCAGCACTGACCTTTTCAGCCGATGAAACAGAAAGCTATATATCCTGGGACATTCGATCCCTTTACCAACGGTCATCTTGATGTACTTGAACGTGCGCTGAATATTTTTGACGAAGTTGTGGTCGTTATTGCAGAAAACTCCCAGAAGCATGCTCTATTTACCGCCGAAGAGCGGGAGGTTATGACCAGAGAGGTAACCTGCGATTATCCTGGCGCCTCAGTCGAAGTTTTGCACAACGGGCTCCTTGTGGATTATGCCCGTCAGGTTGGAGCGAGAGCTATCGTCAGGGGGGTGAGGCAGGTCAAGGATTTTGAATACGAATTTCAGATGTCGCTCCTGAACCGCCAACTCTATCCAGAGGTGACGACGGTCTTTCTGATGCCTAATGTCAAATACACCTATGTAGCTTCTTCGATCATCAAGGAGGTGGGCATGTTGGGCGGAGATGTCAGTAAATTTGTGCATCCCTGCGTTCTGGAGATGATGCATCAAAAACGTGAAGAACAGAGCAGATAAAAATCATCATAAACCACTTATATATGTCAAAAACACTTCTTCCGGAAGAACAATATCTTACCCGCAGGGTGCTCAGCATGCAGGAGTCGCAGACCATGCGAATCACCAATCTTGCTGGTAAAATGAAGGCTGAAGGCCTTGATATTGTCAGCCTTTCGGCTGGTGAACCCGATTTTCCTACTCCCGCTCATGTCAATCAGGCAGGCATAGATGCAATCAATGCCGGGTTTACCCGTTATACGGCAAATTCGGGTATTGCGGAACTGAAAAAGGCTATTGTTGAAAAGTTTCGGCGCGATAATGCTCTTGATTTCCAGGAAAATCAGATTATCGTCAGCAATGGCGGCAAACAGACCCTTGCAAATACCTTTCTTGCACTTTGCGAAGAGGGTGATGAGGTGATTGTTCCTGCACCTTACTGGGTAAGTTTCCCTGAAATGGTCCGTCTTGCTGGCGGAATACCCGTCATTGTTCATACAACTCTTGAAGCTGAATACAAAATGACACCCTCACAACTTGAGGATGCCATTACTCCGAAAACAAAGATACTTGTCCTGAATTCCCCATCGAATCCAACTGGATCTGTTTACAGTGAAGTTGAGGTGCGTGCCCTGATGAAAGTTGTCGAAGGACGGGGTATTTTTGTGGTTTCCGATGAAATGTACGACATGATTGTCTATGGTGATCTCCGCCCCTTCTCTCCCGCAAGGATTCCTGAAATGAAGGAGTGGGTTATTGTGAGCAATGGAGTTTCGAAAACCTACGCCATGACTGGCTGGAGAATCGGTTATCTTGCCGGACCGAAATGGTTTATCGATGCCTGCGACAAGATTCAGTCGCAGACCACCTCAAATCCCAATGCTATAGCCCAAAAAGCCGCTGTTGCCGCATTGACGGGTGATCAGGGAATTGTCGAGGAGCGCCGTGCTGAATTTGAAAAGAGGCGCGATTATATGTACGAAGCTCTCAACAGAATACCAGGATTCAAGACGGCTCTTCCGCAGGGGGCGTTTTATATTTTTCCTGACATCAGCGGAGTTCTTGGTCAGACGTTCAACGGTGTTGTCATGAAAGACTCGGCAGATGTTGCCGAATATCTTTTGAAGGTTCATCATGTGGCAACCGTACCGGGTGATGCCTTTGGTGCGCCCGAAAATCTCCGTCTCTCCTATGCCGCATCCATTGCCTCACTGGAGGAAGCGGTAAACCGTATCAGGAGAGCCTTCAAATAGGCGGCCTATGCTGAAAGTCCGTCGCAGCAAGCTCTATACCTTGTGGTTTGGCTGGTATTCCCGTCGGCAGTTCAGGAGGTATTTTAACTCAGTACGTGTTTTTATGCACTCCGGAGTGCAGCAGATGAATCTCTGTACTCCGGTTGTTTTTTACGCAAATCACGCATGCTGGTGGGACGGCTTCTGGTCGCAGCTCTGTACCGAAGAGTTTTTTTGCCAGAATCTGCATATCATTATCGAGTTTCAGCAGTTGCGGAAGCATAGGTTCTTTACCCGCATAGGAGCGTTTTCCCTTGATCGTTCCCGTCCGAGAAGTGCGGTTAAAACGATTCATTATGCGGCTGAATTACTGTCGGCCAAAAGTGAGCGTCAGAACGCCTTGTGGATTTTTCCCCAGGGAAAGATAGAGGCTGTTGATAAACGTCCCCTTTTCTTTTTTAAAGGGACGGCCTCGATTGTCTCTCGCCTCCTTGATACGATTCCCGGGGTTTACCTTGTTTCAGTTGTCAGCCGGATCGAATATCTCGAAGAACAGAAACCGGAACTTTTTTTGTCTTTCAAGGAGCCTCTTCTGGTTACGCCCACAGAGTTTACAGGCCCGGACGCTCTTACCGCATACATGCAGAGGATGACGGAAACACATCTTGACGAACTTAAGGAGATGATTATCAACCGTACGCTTGACGACGCACTGATTGTTGTTAAAGGAACCCCATCAGTAAACAAACGTATTGAAGCGATCAGGCGCCTCCTCCATCTGCCCAATGCATGATTCCATCCGTAGGGGAACGGTTTTCGCGCCCTTCTTCAAAAAAAATCAAACATCGCATGTAGTTTTACGCATCTGTTCAGTCAAAGATTTTTTTTGATGATCAGTAAATACACAATATCAACAACGTCCCCCTTTTTTTTGTCGGTATTTCTGGTATGGTGAAAAGAGTATAAATTTGCATACCTTGAAAGCGGAAAATGTAAAAAGAGAAAGACAAACGGATTTTCACATACCAAATTGATCGGTTATGAGTAATGTTATATGCAGTTGTCTTTTAGGTGATAATGCAAAAGTAAGGTTGCGGCTTTCACAATTGCTGCACAGTGAGATGGAAGCCATATACGGGGCTTTTCCTGATGGTGTTTCCGATGATATATGCGAGGTTGAGTTACAAGGTTGCAGGAGGGAGTTTTTCATTAACAATACAGGAACTCCGTTCTCTATCGGTATGCAGGTGATTATCGAGTCTGACGGTGGTTACGATTTTGGCGTTGTTTATTCGACCGGCCAGATTGCCCGAAAAAAGCTTCAGCTTAAAGGGCTCGACAAGAGTGGGCAGGAGTGGACTGCGGTGCTGCGGGTTGCTGACGAAAACGACAATCAGGCTATTGTTGAGCTGAAAAAAAGGCAGTTGGAGATACGGGAAGTTTGCTTGAACAAGATTAAAAAGCATGAACTTGAACTGAAACTGGTTGATGTAGAGTTGCGCATGGACCAGCAGAAACTCTCGGTCTATTATACCTCTTCACACCGGGTTGATTTCAGGACACTGGTGCGTGATCTTGCAGGTGAGTTCAAGGCAAGAATTCAGATGGTGCAGATAACAACACGTGAAGAGGCAAGAAGGGCAAATGCGTTCGGCCCGTGCGGTTGTCTTCTTTGTTGTTCGAGCTGGCTCCCGAAAATCCACGCAAACCCTTTTGCTGAAAAATCGCAATATTCCGAAATCTCGGGCAACGAGAGCCACGCCTTCAATATTACCGGAATATGTAACCGGCCGAAATGCTGTCTTGGTTATTCAAAACATGAAAAGGGTTGCCGCCCAAACTCATCTGCCCAGTTACCGTTTCCTGCAGCAGGTAGCAAGGTCAACACTCCCGAGGGGCCAGCAATTGTTGAAAGCATTGACACCCAGAAAAAATTTGTCTGGCTTCGTTACTTGAAAAGCGACCAGACTCGCAGGTTTCCGATTACCAAGTTCAATGCCCTGTTTGTTAAAAAATAGGCACAACGCTCTCACCCTCCAAGGGCTATGGAGCCAAACAGCACAGCCAACTCTCAGTCGCTACTGATTATCCGGCTGTGCTGCTTTGCCTGGACGTTTTTTTCAACCGGGCGCATTATTTTTCCGCACTCGGGACAAAAGTCGTAGACAAACATATATCGCCAGCTATGGCCACAGTCAGGGCAGGTAGTATTGAGAGGGTAACCACATTTCATACAAAACTTCTCGTCCCCACCTGTGACGTTTTGACACCCCGGACAATGAAAAGCGTTCATTTCTGTTTATTTTTTTTGAACTGAATCATCCATACTCCTCTTTTTTTTACGCTTTCATGTAACGCAGAGGAGAGTTTATTTGTTGCGGAATATACGATGCCAATATACTTAAAATACAGCATTTTTCTGTTATGAGAGATTGCGATCCAGCTACAATCTCGCGACGATAGCGACATGGAAGAGCCGTTGAGTCATTTTTTTGTATGAATTTCCTCTCTCGACAGGGAATTATTTTGTTGCTCTATTTTCTATATTGAGGCCTTGGGCAG
>CAIMHT010000093.1 GCA_903840935.1 uncultured Chlorobiaceae bacterium | reverse complement strand
TTATCAAGAATACGGTCAATAACCTCTACGAGGCTTGACGAGCCGATTGTTTTCTCTACTGCCATGATAAATCTCCGGTTGTTGATTTAAAAAAATGACACTTCCTTCTGTACCGCTTACGCTGCCTTTGCGGTCAGGCCGATTGCTTCAGCATATTTCAGGTAGGTCTCTACAGAGGCAACTACTACCCTTGCTTCGATAGCAAGAAGTTCAATACCTACAAGCGATACTCTTACCCATGCGTCTACAACGACGCCCTTATCAAGAATACGGTCAATAACCTCTACGAGGCTTGACGAGCCGATTGTTTTCTCTACTGCCATGATAAATCTCCGGTTGTTGATACTTAATAATACCGTCTTGTAAAGAGAGGGACGGTCTGCCTCACCAAAGAAGAGTTGCATATAGTGTGCCACGGTAATTGAGCGTACTCATCAGCCATCTGCAATAACGACTAAACTATAGCATTAAAATATGATATCTATTTATTATTTATTTTATTGCCCGACGCAGTGGATTGATGTATACCTCGATAAGCCTGATTTTTTCCGGCAGAGAACCGCACAGTTGTGCGAAATGATGTTCGCGTCTGTCATTCAACGCACACGACTGGCTCTTACAGGAGGCCTTTCAGGTAATGCTGCCGATGCTCTTCAGGAAATCGCTCAATAGCATATCGCAACATGACCCTTGGCATCCGCCAGTAATGCTGCAATAAAAACTTCTCCAAGGCAACAAGGTCACGTTTGCCAACCTCCCTGAGCATCCAACCCGCAGCCTTGTGAATCAGCTCTTGAGTATCCTGAAGCAAATTTTCGGCAAGAGCAAGGGTATCATGAAACTCTCCCTTACGGATAAAATGAAAGGTTGCTATAACAGCAACCCTTCTCTCCCAGAGAGCTTCCGAATCGGCAAGCAGGTACAGAGGTTTTCTTGGACGATGGAGTAAAAAATTCCCGACAATGTGCTCTGCCGATATGTCGACCAGATCCCAGTTGTTAATAAAACGGGTATTGGCAAGATAGATGTTGTAGATTTGCTCCCTCATCGATTCGTCGCCTTGGCCAAAACGACGCATAAGCATCAAAAGGGCAAGCAGTCGATCTTCATGAAAAGCGGAAGCAAGCAGCCGGATAACCTCCGGCAACGGCGCATCATCAAGTGTACCGGAGAGCTTTCTCAATACTGGGACACGAATGCCGCGAAAAAGGTCGCCCTCACCATACTCTCCGGGGCCTGTTTTGAAAAACCTCTTCAGAAACAGGGCATCCCCAGGATTTGACAGTGCTTCAAGATTATTACAAATCATGGCAACGGTAGCGCTCATCACCTAATCCTTGTCAATCAGTTATGCCTGCTCGGCAAGCTTGCTCCACCGGCTCATCTCCTTTTCGAGCTGCTGCTGTAAACCGTGAAGCTCAGAACCAAGTTGCTGCTGCAAAGCAAAATCATTGCCGGCCGTCGCAAGGCGTGCTGCTATCTCAGACTGACGGCTTTCAGCCTCATGAATCGATAGCTCAAGCTGCTCCAGTTCGCGCTTCTCTTTACTGGTAAGTTTACCCTGCTTTAACGAAGGAGCTACAACCGGTTTCGGAGCTTCCGGAACTTTTTTCACCGGCTTTTTCTCACTCTTTGCCCCGTCAGAAGCTTTCAGGTCAAGATAGACGGTATAATTACCAGGATAACGACGGATAAGGCCATTCTCCTCGAAGGCAAAAATATACTCCACCGTCCGATCAAGAAAATAACGATCGTGACTGACCACCATGAGGCAACCCTTATAAGTATCGAGATAATCCTCAAGCACGCGAAGCGTTGGAATATCCAGATCGTTGGTAGGCTCATCAAGCAGGAGCACATTAGGCGAATCAATCAGTTGTTTGAGCAGATAAAGCCTCCGGCGCTCACCTCCCGAAAGGGTCTTGATATAACTATACTGGGTTGAAGGAGCAAAAAGAAACCGCTCAAGCATCTTCGACGCAGAAAAGACCATGCCATCCTTTGTCTTGATCTGCTCGGCATGCTCCTGAATATATTCGATCACCCGTTTGGAGTCGTCCAGTCCCCTGCTTTGCTGATCGTAATAACCAATTTTCACCGTCTTGCCAAGATCAATATGGCCGCTGTCCGGCTTGACACGCCCGGTAATCATATCAAAAAGGGTAGTTTTTCCCGAACCGTTCGGCCCGATAATACCAATGCGATCACCCTTCTGCAGATGGTACTCGAACGACTGCAAAAGCAACTTGTCACCGTATGATTTCGAAACCTGATGGAACTCAATAATTTTATCGCCCAGTCTTCCCGAACCAAACCCGATCTCAAGCTCTTTCGCCTTCTCCTTTTTGGGAGCATAAACCAGACTTTCGGCCCTCAGCATCCGTGCCTTCTGCTTCGTCGTCCGTGCCTTGCACCCGCCCCGCATCCAGTCAAGCTCCTGGCGAACAAGGGCAGATCGCTTGCGATCATCGCGTATCGCCTGCTCTTCCTGCTCAGCCTTCTGCACAAGATAGCTCGAATATCCTCCCGTATAGGTGACCGCCGTCCGGCCATCCATCTCAATCATACGCGTAGCCACACGATCGAGGAAATAACGATCATGCGTAATGAGCAGTACCGCACCCTGATAGCGCCTGATATAATTCTCCAGCCACTCAACACTGTCGGCATCGAGATGGTTGGTCGGTTCATCAAGAATAAGCCCGTCACTCGGCACAACAAGCGCATGAGCCAAGGCCACCCGCTTGCGCTGCCCGCCCGAAAGCGTGCCCATGAGTGCCGTAAGGTCGTAAAGGCCGAGTTTGCCGAGCACCATTTTGGCATTCGACTCAAGCTCCCACGCACCACACACATCAAGCTCGTGAGCAAGCCTGCTCATCTTCTCGATTAACGAAGGATCCTCACTGTGCCGCGTTTCAAGCTCCTTGCAGACCACTTCATACTCATAAATCAGCTCCATGGCCTTATCACTCGACTTCAAAATGGCCTCAAGCACCGTATCTTCCGCATTATAGGGAGAGTCCTGCGGCAGATAGGCAATCCTCTTCTGGTTTGCCACCATCACCTTTCCCTTGTCGGGAGTTTCCACCCCTGCAAGAATTTTCAAAAGCGTACTCTTTCCACTCCCGTTCGCCCCGATAATACCAATCTTGTCGCGGTCATCAATGCCAAACGAAACATCCTCAAACAAATGTTTCAGACCATATTTTTTTTGTAACCCCTCTACTGTTAAAAGCACCATACCTCTATCCGTTCCTTATACTTATATGCATGCATCATCGTCAAGGACAATGCAAAAGAGCGCAATATAACCATTGCATTCTGTTTTGCCGCCATCTCATTGTATGGTTTTCACCGGAAATCAAACCACAAAAACGTATAATAAAAGAGTTTATTGCTTGAAAAAGTGTGGATTTATTTTTTCAAGCACACCTGGCTGACTGTAAACTTTTCTCTCTAACTGCCCCATAGACACCTCGACTCTTTGACTAACGTTCAATGATCGAAAAAACAATTATCTGTGTCGCTGATTTGTCGTGCAAAAACAATCACAAGAGAAAAACGTTGTGACGGATTGCTCAAACCCCTGCCAAACCGACTGACAAACATTATATTGAATAGCGTATCAGTATGATTGCCTGTCAGTGAACTGATTGCTTGATATGAACGTCGCAAGGGGGAAATTTGAGCATGGGACAGGGGAAACGAGCTCATACGGCACTATTCCCTGAGTCATGTAATGACATGGAATTTATTGAAAAAAACAAAATGAATTGATTTTGTCAAGAAGAATAACTTCATTATCAAGGGGTTGGATATCCAATTTTATGCATAACTGGCGTGACTACATGAGTGCCGGAGAAGCTTTGTGCTTCCTTGTTGTGTTTGGCCTTGCACAACGCCTTATTCCAATGTCGTGGTGGTCTGGAGTTTTGGGTTGCAGCGCCCACGTACCCAGGCACTGGCAAGGAGTAAAGAGGGCCACTACCATGCCAGGAGGAAGCGACATCGAAGAACATGCCGTTGCGATTGCGATAAGAAGGGCCTGCCAGCGCCTGCCTTTTAGACCGACCTGCCTCGCTCAGGCTTCAGCAGGGCAAGCCATGCTCCGTCGCCGTGGACGCAGTGGGGTGGTAGTTATTGGATTGCGACGAAACCCTGTATCAACAGGCAAGAATTGGGAAGCTCATGCCTGGTTACTGGGAATATGTGGAGCTATAACCGGTGGCGAAAATGCACATGAATTCACCCCAACCAATGTATTTGAGATTCCATCCAGCTTATCGGCCAATGAGATCCTCTTCAACGAAAATGATTAGGCACTTGATTCGTTGCGTTCCAACACATCTTTTTGTATAATCAGAGAATTTTCTTATTCCTTTCTTTACAAAAGAATAATGAAATTTTTCACTGAAAGCTGTTGGGTCTCTTTTTCAAAACAAGTTTGGTTGTTTTCGCCGCAAGCGATTGGTAATTAAGCCCTGAGAGAATAATGACTATCTTTTGACGACTACTCTGAACACTCGATTCAGCAATCTCCTCCTGGAGATTCTGCACGGT
>CAIMHT010000092.1 GCA_903840935.1 uncultured Chlorobiaceae bacterium | reverse complement strand
ATCAATGTTAGCCAAGCGGATCATACCCTGTCTCGATGTTCGCGACGGCAGGGTGGTAAAAGGAATAAACTTTGAAGGGTTGAGAGATGCGGGCTCCATCCTTGAGCAGGCACGCTTCTACAACAATGAACTGGCCGATGAACTTGTTTTTCTTGATATTTCAGCATCACTTGAGTCACGCAAAACAACACTTGAAGAGGTACTGAAAGTCTCCGGAGAGGTCTTTATCCCCCTCACTGTAGGTGGCGGGATCAGTTCTGTTGAGCGGGCCCGGGAGGTCTTTCTGCACGGTGCCGACAAGGTGTCTGTCAATACCGCAGCGGTCAACGACCCATTTCTGATTTCGCGGATTGCAGAAAAATACGGCTCGCAAGCCGTTGTGGTTGCCATCGATATCAAGAAAAACGGGGATGATTACCTTGTCTACACGCATTCCGGGAAAAATCCAACCTGCTATGAAGCACTCGAATGGGCACATAAGGTTCAGGAACTTGGTGCCGGTGAAATTCTTTTGACCAGTATGGACCGGGACGGCACAAAAGAGGGGTATGATAACGATATTCTCAGCAGAGTATCAACGTCCGTGCATATTCCCGTCATCGCATCCGGAGGTGCGGGAAATCTTGAACACCTCTATGACGGATTTACAAAAGGCCACGCTGACGCAGCACTTGCAGCCTCGATCTTCCACTTCCGGCAACACTCAATCCTTGAGGCAAAAGAGTACCTGCGAAAGAGAGGAATCCCTGTCCGGATCTGACCGGAGTATCAGCCAGCCTCATCCATCAGTTGCTTGCGAATATCAGCCAGCTCCTTATGGCGTTGCGGAGATGCTTCCGGATATGACAAACCGAGAGAGGTGAGCGTCTGGAAAATAATGTTTGAAACAATCAGCCTGGCATTCTGTTTGTCGTCAGCAGGAACAACATACCAAGGCGCATGCTTGTGGCTTGTTGCACTGAGGCAAGCCTCATAGGCGTGCATATATTGCTTCCAGTACTTTCGCTCTTCAACATCCGCAACACTGAATTTCCAGTTCTTTGCCGAAGCCTCTATCCGATCCAGAAACCGCTTTCGCTGCTCTTCTTTCGAGAGGTGAAGAAAAAACTTTACAATCCTTGTCCCATTGCGATAGAGGTGGCGCTCCATGTCTACAATCGATTGATAACGGTGTTCCCAAACTTTGCCACCATTGATCAGCTCATCCGGGATACCCTGCATGAGCAGTATTTCCGGATGTACACGAACAATAAGTACCTCCTCGTAATAGGAACGGTTGAATATTCCGATATGCCCCCGCGCCGGCAAGCAACTGTTGCTTCTCCAGAGAAAATCATGATCCAGTTCCTGGGCGGAAGGATGCTTGAAACTGAACACCTGGCACCCCTGGGGATTGATGCCTGTCATCACATGGCGGATAACACCATCTTTCCCAGCAGCATCCATCGCCTGAAAAATCAGCAACAGCGCATAGCGGTTATCAGCATAATACACCTGTTGCAGTTTGCTCAACTGCGCAACATGCTCAGCAAGCAGCTCTTTATACTCTTTTTTTGAACGATAGACCGGATCAACAAACGTGGGACGACTGTCAAGATTGACTCGCTCGCCTTCATGGATCCTGAGAGCTTCATGATCAAAATACATAGGCATAGTTTTGAGAGAGTGGTGTCAAACGAACTCTGCGACATCAGTGTAACACCTTCCTTGAACACCAGAAAATATAATACTGCTATAAATTAACTCATTTCAAAAGCAGTTCGTTCGTCAACATCTTGCGCTCAAGAGGAATAAACTTTTTTCCCGTTGCCGATTTTAAGCAAAAATTAAGCTTTCTCTCAGACTTCTTTAAGAATCTCCCTGCTACATTACAGTCAATTAAAACAACTATATCAAACTGATAACGACGCACAAAACCACTACCGACACTATGGCACAAACGCTTAAATCCTGGGCCACCCCTCTTGCAGTCGGGGCATTTACGATTTCAGCTGTCACCGGTCTCCTGATTTTTTT
>CAIMHT010000091.1 GCA_903840935.1 uncultured Chlorobiaceae bacterium | reverse complement strand
ATTATTCGAGAGCTGATGAAGCTGTCAATTATCAAACAACAAAAATAATAATAGCAATGAAAAAACTTTTCATTTTCCTCTTTCTTTTAAGCTCAGTTTCTTTCGTGGGCTGCGCAAAAAAAACTGAAGCACCTGTAGAAGCACCTGTAGAAGCTCCAGCAGCAGCACCTGCCGCTCCAGCAGCACCAGCAGCACCAGCAGCAGAAGCACCTGCAGCACCAGCTGCAGCAGCACCAGCAGCAGAAGCACCTGCAGCACCAGCAGCAAAATAAGTTTCCGGTTATCCGGTATCTTATGAAAAAGAGACAGAACGGGAGTTCTGTCTCTTTTTTTTTTCTTTGACCAGCATGGCCGACATCTTGGAGGTGAAAGTCCTCCCGTAAGTTGACCATAGGAAACGAAGCGCAACTGCTCAAGGGTGACCCACTGTGGGATGGATGCGTGGAGAAAAACCGAAAGCCGATGAAAAACGGTAAACAATAATCGGGATTATGGTTCTTTCCCGCTTTGATCACATCAGAGTTTCACTCCTCTTATGCCCTCAACTACTCGACTTGCCCGGTGCGGAGCCGCATTTCGTGATGGTGTTGGAAGGCCAAGCCAAGTTATTTTCTTGTCGATCTTGCCCCGATTCTGCTTGAAAGGGATGGACATGTTTTGGTGGCAACGCCTGATTGGACTGAAGTGTATATCCGCAGACGACGGGCTCGAAAAAAGGGAAATGGAGTAGACGGGATCAACTGAATTTCAGACAAAAAAAAGACAGGACGCCTGTTCTGTCTTTTTTCTCTTGCTGAGGAGGCAGGACTCGAACCTGCAAATTGCCTGATCCAGAATCAGGAGCCTTACCAATTTGGCCACTCCTCAATGGTGAGGAGAATATATAAAAAAAAATTTATTCCAATTCTCTTTTTTCTTTTTTTTAGAAAATAGTGAGAAGAATCGGGACGAGAAGCATTGAGGCGATCATGCATGAAGCAGCAAATGTTGCAGCATATTCACGGTCAAGTTTTTCAATTGAGGCAAGACGTATGATATCGAACCCTGCCGGAGCGGAGGCCGAAAGTACAGTAATGGCTCGGTCAAGCCCCTCAAGATGAAACAAGTTGGCCAGCCAAACTCCAAGAGCGAGTCCGAGCAACATTCGCAAAATGATGGCGGCAGCAAGATGGAATGGGGTGACTTTCGCAATCCTGAGTGATGCACCGAGCCCGAGAAGTATGAGAGGTATGGTCAGTCCACCTATAGAGTGCAGTACGGCGACTGCAATAGGCGCAGGATGCAGGCCGAAAGCATTCATCAGGAGAGCAGCGATCAGGGTCAGAAGAGGAGGAGAGACCATGAGTTTTATAGCCAGCTTTTTTTTATAAACCCAACACTCTCTTCCGGAAAAAGTGGTTGCGATCGCACAGGCCGACAATCCATTCGGAATACCAAAGAGAAAGAGTCGGGCAAGACCGTCGTCACCGTAAAATGACTGAATAAATGGCATGACAAAGCCGAGATTCATGATGGATGATCCACTCACCAGCACGGCAAGGCTATTATTATTCATCCCGTAAGCTTTTCCCGCGAGGGTTGCGGAAGCAATTGTTGCAAGGATAACGAGGGTAGAGATGAGAGGAAGTAAAAACATCGTGCGGCTGATGACCACATTGGGAAGAACAGAAAGCAGGAGTGCTGGAAGCGTCAACTGGTGAACAAGTCGAAAAAGAACATCTGCCGCATAATCATCAAAAACTGATAATTTACGCAAAACCATTCCAACAAGGTATAGGCTGGTGCAAGAAGAAACACAAGGTCAAACATCACCGAAACAAAAAGAAGCTGTTAAGCTAAGCACTGGTGAAATTTGTGCGCCCGAGAGGAGTCGAACCTCTAACCTTCTGATTCGTAGTCAGATGCTCTATCCAATTGAGCTACGGGTGCATGGTATGGTAGCGTGTACGGGATTCGAACCCGTGATCTTCGCCTTGAGAGGGCGATGTCCTGGGCCACTAGACGAACACGCCAGGTAATTTTTTTTCCAGTCATTCACAATCCGGTGGGCCCTGTAGGACTTGAACCTACGACCCAGCGATTATGAGTCGCTTGCTCTGACCAACTGAGCTAAGGGCCCTCAATGCTTGGCTTTAGAGGCAGTTAATATAACGCTTCGCTAATAATATCCAAACAAATATTTATCTTTTTTATTCATGGTTATCATTTTTTAAAATTCGCTATACTTTTCCCGGCTGATATCGGCGCCAAGGCTGTTCAGTTTTATTTCGATCCGCTCATATCCCCGGTCGAGGTGGTAGACTCTTAGAACTTCTGTCGTGCCTTCAGCGACAAGTCCCGCAAGAACAAGGCTTGCTGATGCTCTCAGATCGGTCGACATGACTTTGGTGCCTGAAAGAAGTTGTGGCCCGTGAACAACAGCCTGATTTTTGTGAATTTCAATATGGGCACCGAGCCTGTTCAGTTCCGGAATATGGTTGAATCGTTCATGATAGACCTTGTCGGTAATATGACTGATTCCTTCTGCCTGGGTCATCAGAGCGATCCATTGTGCCTGCATATCGGTTGGAAAGGAGGGGTAAGGTTTTGCTGTGACATCAGTCGGAACAAGCTTTTCCGGGCTTTTCAGGGTTATGCTGTTTTCAGTAGTCTCAATGGAGCAACCCGCATGGACAAATTTTTTCAACACCGCTTTCATCTGCTCGGGTTCAACGCCGTTGATGGTAATATCACCTCCGGTTATGGCTGCAGCAGCAAGCAGGGTACCCGTTTCGATGCGATCAAAAACATTACGAAACTCAATCGCGTTGAGCTTGTTCGTACCCTCAATTTCAAGTTCTGTTGTTCCTGTTCCTCTGATCGTTGCACCCATGGCAACAAGAAAATTGCAAAGGGTCTCAATTTCAGGTTCCGCAGCCGCATTGCTGATGGTTGTGGTGCCCTCGGCAAGTACGGCAGCCATAAGAGCATTTCCGGTTGCTCCGACAGAAGAAATCGGGAAATCGATATGAGAGCCCCTCAGTTTTCCGCCTGGGACTGTGGCATCAATAAATCCAGTTTCAATCGTAATCGTTGCACCGAGTTTTTCCATGGCCATTAAATGAAGATCGATTGGGCGAGGCCCGAAAGCACACCCTCCAGGAAGAGAGACCCTTGCATGGCCAAATCTTGCAAGCATCGGTCCGAGCACATAGATTGATGCCCTCATTTTTTTGACCAGTTCGTATGGCGCTTGAACATTTTCCACGTTACTGGAGGAGACTTTCAGGGTGTTTCCCTCAAAAGTTGTTTCTGCGCCTAGGTGGTGCAGGAGTTGGGTAAAAGTCTTTATATCAACCAGATCAGGAATCTGATGAAGGGTAAATGTTCCCTTCCCGGTAAGCAGAGTTGCGGCAATAATCGGCAGGGAGGTATTTTTTGACCCCGAAGCGGTTATGATTCCGGAAATCCGGCGTCCACCTCTTATGACAAACTTGTCCATGTGTATTGATAACGCTGATGAAAAACGGATAGTTACCATTATTTCAGCTCAAGAAAAACAAATTTTTTTTCTCTGTCCGTTTGCGAAGAAAAGATTTTATCCTTTACCTTGAGCAGATGTTCTTATCGTGTTTTTCAATGGCTTCTTGTTGCTGTTTTCTCGTCAAAGAGTTGAATTTTAATGCTCCGGGATTTTTTATGATCTTTATTGCCTCATCAGCTCTTTTTTCAAGGGTGTTGCGGATCGCAGCTCTCCTGTTTTTGTTTTTGACGGGTATGTCGCCCTCAGCAGTAGTGGCTTTTCCGAACAACAGCGAAATATCGAGGATTACAAAAGAGCGCGAATTGGTAGAGCAGAACCTTGCGAGCCTGAAACTGCAACTTCAGGAGTACCAGTCAAAACTGCGCATAACAACCCGCAAGGAGACACGCTCCTTCAGTGTGCTCGAAAATATCCGCACTCAGATTCTGGTGCTTGAAAAGATGATTGGCGAAAATCAGAACTATCTCAAAAAGCTTGACAGGGATATTGACCACTTGCACAATGAATTTCAGGGAAATCGACGCCTGTATGGTCGGGTTTCCGATGATTTTCGCAGGATAGCGGTTTCTGCTTACAAATACGACAAAAACAGGGAGGTAGAGCATTTTTTTGCTGCCGGTTCTGTTTCCAAAGCCTTGGTAAATGCGCAATACATCGGCTTTTTTAGCAGGGCAGTCGGTCGTCATATTGATAATCTGCAGCAGGTCGCTCTCAAGCTTGAGAACAGCAAGCTTGCGCTTGAGCATAGCTATCAGCAAAAAGCTGAAATGGTCAGGGAGCAGCAACGGCAGCTGAAAAGCTGGTCGGAGAGTCAAAGAGAAAAAGAGGTCGTGCTTGAACGGTTAAGGAAAAACAAGCAGGAATACCTCTTGCAGCTCGCATCTGTCCAGAAAAAGCGTAGCCAACTGCAATCAAGGATAGAATCGCTGATTATTGCCGAGCAGCGTGCGCTGGAGGCAGAGCGGGAGCGTCAGAAGAAAATTTTTGAAGCAAAACGCCTGGAGGCAAAGCGTCTTCAGGCAAAGCGCCTTGAGTTGCATCGCCTTGAAGCAAATCGCATTAAGGCACAACGTCTTGAATCTGATCGTCTTGAAGCTGAACAGTCGCGTCTGAAAAAGAAACATTCTTCCCGGCAGAAACAGGAGCCGCTTATCGCGAAAAAAGAGGTCGAAGAGACGCAAAAACCTGCCGTGCAGAGCCAGGAAAAAGAGGTTGTCGCTCCGCCTTCCAGTATGGATTCTGCTGAACTGGAAAGGGTTTCTGCCGATTTTGAAAGCGTTTCAGGCTCCCTGCCGTGGCCTGTGCGGAATGGCGTTATCGCTCACAGGTTTGGATCGGTTGAAGACAAGGATCTTAAAATAGTCACTACCAATAACGGGATCGATATTTCTGTTCCTGCCAGCACCCAGGTAAGGGCGGTTTCCGGCGGTAAAGTGGTTCAGATCGCATTTCTTCCTACCTTTGGCAATATTGTCATTATCCGCCATCCAAAATCCTACCTTACCGTTTATGCCAATCTTGCCCAATTGCGTGTTGTTAAGGACGAGCTTGTAAAATCACAGCAACTGTTGGGCGTGTCAGGCAAAATGGCAGAAGGCGGCTCAGTCGTCCATTTTGAGATATGGAAGGGTCGTGTCAAGCAGAATCCGGCAAAATGGCTGCGATAGGATGTAATCGGTAAAAAGGGAAGTTCGGGTGATCAGCCCGGCTATTTTGATTTTTCAACGTTTATGTGGCTTCGTTATGAAGGTTCAGGATCTCCACCTCGATTACCCTATGGTCGAGGATATTCTCAAGGCATTTCTTTTCAATGAGATTCGCAAATTCAAATTTTGTTCGGTTGTTCTTGGCCTTTCAGGAGGCATTGATTCAGCGGTAGTCTGTGAACTTGCCGTCCGTGCACTTGGCCGGGAGAATGTGCTGGGGCTCATGATGCCCTATGCTTCAAGCAGCCCGGAAAGTCTTGAACATGCTGAGCTCATGATCCGCAAACTTGGTATAAAGGCAGAAGAGATGCCGATTACGCCGGTTGTTGACGCTTTTTTTTCCTCTGTGCCCGAAGGGCAGTTGTTGAGACGGGGTAATATCATGGCTCGAACCAGGATGATTTTTCTTTATGATGTTTCTGCAAGAGATGGTCGTCTCGTGACGGGAACGAGCAACAAAACGGAGCTGCTTCTTGGTTATGGTACCATGTTTGGCGATATGGCTTCAGCCATCAACCCGGTTGGTGATCTCTATAAAACCCAGTTAAGGGGTCTTGCCCGTCACCTGCAAATTCCAGAGCCCCTTATTGTCAAAGCACCTTCGGCTGATCTCTGGGAAGGACAGAGCGATGAGGAGGAACTCGGCTTCAGTTATGAATCGGTTGATCTGCTCCTCTACATGATGCTTGAAAAGCGGATGGATAAAACCGCCATTCTTGGCGAAGGGGTTCCGGAACCCTTTTATGACCGTGTGCGGACGATGGTTGTGCGGAATCAGTACAAGAGGATGATGCCCGTCATCGCCAAAATATCGGGGCGTACAGCGGGTATCGATTTTCGCTATGCGAGGGATTGGCAGGAAGTGAAATAGCCATTAGAACGATCGCAGTACCGTGTCCATCAAAAAATGGGCATCATCTCTGCCTGGATAATCGGTTGTATAATGCAGTCCTCTCGATTCGCGGCGCTTGATGGCGCATTCGATGATAAGGCTGGCCACCTTGATAATATTTCTCAGCTCAAGAATCTGTGTGGTGATCTTGGTTTTTTTATAATAGGACTCGGTCTCCTCCTTGAGAAAATCAATTCGTCGGTTTGCTCGCTGCAGGCGAAGGTCGCTACGCACAATACCAACATAATCGTTCATAACCTGCTGTGCTTCCCGTTTATTGTGCGATACCAGAATCCACTCTTCCGAATTGACGGTACCTGTATCATCCCAGTCCGGAAAATCGATGTTGTTGTCCCGCTTGTGCAGCTCTTCGTTGATATCAAGATATGACCTCCATGCGAAGACAAGAGCTTCGAGCAGAGAGTTGCTTGCAAGGCGATTTGCCCCGTGAACGCCAGTACAACTGGTCTCCCCGCAGGCATAGAGCCTTGTTATGGTGCTTCGTCCCCTCTCATCGGTTCGTACACCGCCGCATGAATAGTGTGCCGCAGGAACCACGGGAATCATCTCCCTCGTCATATCGATGCCAAAGCGGAGACAGGTTTCGTTGATATTGGGAAAATGTGTCCTTGTTTTTTCAGGATCAATATGTGTCACATCAAGGAAGACGCACTCTTCACCGCTTTTTTTAATCTCCGAGTCGATGGCGCGGGCCACAATATCGCGAGGTGCCAGATTCAGCCGTTTATCATACTTGTGCATGAATTCCTGACCGTTTTTCAGTCTCAGGACTCCTCCGAATCCCCGGACAGCTTCAGAAATCAAAAATGATTTTGCCTTTGGGTGGTAAAGAGCCGTCGGATGAAACTGGATAAACTCCATATTGGCAATTTCAGCTCCTGCCCGGTATGCCATTGCCACACCGTCTCCGGTAGCGATCTCCGGATTGGTCGTATAGGGATAGATATGACCAAGCCCTCCGGAGGCGAGCATGGTGATTTTTGCAAGAATCTTTTTTGGCTGCCGCTGCCTTGAATCAAGTACATAGGCTCCGTAACAGTTGATGTCGTTTGTCTTGATGCCAAGATGATGCTCTGTCAGCAACTCGATGGCAAAATGGTGCTCAAGCAGGGTTATATTAGGATGGCTGTTGATACGATTAAGAAGGGCAGTTTCAATCTCCCGGCCGGTCAGATCCTGTGCATGGACAATGCGGCTTCTGGAATGACCGCCCTCCTTGCCAAGATGGAGGTGCTCGTTGTCGGAGGTTGTAAAGTTGACACCAAGCTCCATAAGACGCTCAATATGCCGGGGGCCCTCCTGTACCATGATTGAGACCATTTCGAGGTTGCATAGTCCGGCACCGGCATCAAGGGTATCGGCAATGTGCAACTCGGCACTGTCATTGCTGTCTATGGTAGCAGCAATGCCACCCTGAGCCCAGTTGGTATTGGAGGTGGAACTCTCCTTTTTTGTGATAATCGTTACTTTGGCATGATCGGCCATGTGAATGGCAAAATAGAGTCCGCCTATGCCGCTGCCGATCACCAGAACATCAGTTTTGATCGATTCAGTCATAACAGTTGAATGCACAGTTTGTTAAACGATATTGTGCTGGAAAATACCATAGCAGAGATAAATATCCGTCAGTGTTTGCGCGTAAAATGATATAAATCTTCAGTTATTGGTTCTTTTCTGTTGTTTCAGGCTTTTCAGGGCGCTGGCTACTATAAGGATTATTCCTGCAAGGATGATGGTGTGCAGATATTGGACAATATCAGGAAAGAGCCGCGCAATAAAATAGCCGATCAGCGTAAAACAGAGAACCCAGATGAAAGAGCCGCAGAGGCTGAAAAACAAAAAGACTTTGAAAGGCATGGCCGTTACACCAGCGAGGGTTGCTGTAAAGCTTCGTACAATTGGTACAAAGCGTGCAAGAAAAACGGTTTTTGATCCATGTTTTTTATAAAAAGTCTCTGCTTTCTGCAAGTGTTCGCGATGAAAGAATCGGGAATCCTTTTTAGCAAAGATTGAGTTTTTAAGTTTTTTGCCAATAAAATATCCAGTGGCATCACCCAGAACAGCTCCAGAAACAAGGATTGCAAGAACGAAAAAAATGTTGAGGCTCCCTGATGCAGCAATGAGCCCGGCGGTAATGAGCAGAGAGTCGCCCGGCAGAAAAAAACCGGCCAACAGGCCTGTTTCAGCAAAAATAATGACGAAAAGCAGCAGGTACCCACCCCAGAGAATCAGCTCCTCAAGCGAACGGATATTCTGGAAGGATGTAAGAAAAATCATAAGTGGTCACTGAAATAATGGGTTGTGCCTGGAGTCCCAGTAAGAAGAACCGGGGAGCAGGCAATACCAGGCGCTATTCCCCGACTGGCAACATTTTTCAAAGAGGAGAGACTTTTTGCGGCAAAAAATTGATCGCGCTCATTTTCCTAGAATCGGATCAATCGCTACTACGGCAGCAGAACGGCACACGAAATAACCGTTGTCCATAGGCCATTTTCGCCCTCTGCGGTTTCAGTGATGTTGTATGAATTGATGATTTTCCCACTCATTTTGTAAATACCCTCACGCTCATCCCAGTCCTTGTTGGGATCAAACTCAATGCCAAGGGTGGTCGCAAGCATTGTTGCTGCCAAATCTTCGGCATATTCACCGGATTGTTCGGCCGACTCCCCGAACGGATGATGTTCTGACAGATAACCGTACTGGGTATCGTCAGCAGGAATGGCGACCCCTACCGAAGCAGCAATCAGGCGGTTGAATTCATTGGTTGAATTGCGTGCCATGACCGCAAAGGTTATCTGTCCCGGAGAAAGGAGTTTTACACCTTCTTCTACGCTGATGCGCTCACAATGAGGAGGAAAAATACTTGATACCGTGACCAGATTGCATTTTTCAATTTTGGCCTCTCTCAGGGCAAGCTCGAATGAAGAGAGATATTCTTTGTGTCTTCCCACACCTTTGGTGAAAAATACTTTTGATGGGACAAATGACAATGCCGTGCCTCCGGATTGATGTGGTTGTTTGAAGCGGTTATACTACCAAAATTGACGAATTATAGGAAAAAGCAGTCGCATTCAAAATGATTTTCTTGTGGCCACTTTAAAAAACCTTCTTTTTCCAGCCTTGATGATTTTTGGCTCAATACTGAGCTCAATGCACTCGGTAATCTCTTCAATTTTTCTCTCATCAACGAGAACCGATTTCTGTTGGATCATCCTTCGTGCCTCACTTTTTGAAGTGGCTGCACCAAGGGTCATCAAAAGGTCGATGATCGGCATTGATTGGTCGTCAAATTCAAAGAGTTCAATATGATCAGGTGCTTTTTTGTGAATAAAGAGCTGATCAAATTGCAGTTCGGCCTCTTCGGCATCTCCGGGGGAGTGGTATTCAGCAACAATCCCTTTTGCCAGAGCTCGTTTTGTCTCTCTTGGGGAGTTTTTGATGAGATCTTCAAGGGATGTATGCATAACAGTGGTTGTTATCTCAACGTGAGTCCCGGCAGTTGGAGAGGGATTGATATTCCCAAGGATATACGGCATTTGTTTTTCGATGACAAGAAAACGGAAATAATCTTTAATGAGGGTGTCGGGAATGGAGAGCACCTTGCCGTACATATCTGCAGGAGTGTCATTGAAACAGATGGCATTGCCAAGTGATTTCGACATCTTTTCCTTGCCGTCGGTACCAGCCAGGATGGGCATGGTAATGCAGACCTGGGGAGCTATTCCATACTCCCGCTGCAGGTCACGACCGACAAGAAGGTTGAATTTCTGGTCAGTACCGCCAAGCTCGACATCGTTTTTCAGATGAACGGAGTCCATTCCCTGGGCAAGTGGATAGAGAAACTCGTGAACCGAAATCGGTTCCTGTCCACGATATCTGCGCTCAAAGTCGTCACGCTCAAGCATCCGTGCTACCGTATAGTGGCTTGAAAGTTTGATGACATCAGCAAAACTCATCTTTCCCAGCCAGTCTGAGTTATAACAGATAATGGTTTTTTCAGCATCAAGAATTTTTGCAGCCTGTTCAAAGTAGCTTAACCCGTTCTCCCTGGCCTCTTCTGCCGAAAGTTGTGGTCTTGTCTTGCTTTTTCCCGAAGGGTCGCCGATCATGGCGGTAAAGTCGCCGATGATCAGAATGGCTTCATGGCCGAGATCCTGAAACTCCCTGAGTTTGCGCAGCACGACCGAGTGACCGAGATGGAGGTCAGGCCTTGACGGGTCGGCTCCAAATTTAATTTTGAGTGGCTTACCTGACTGAACGCTGTAAGTCAGTTTTTTTTCAAGCTCCTCTTTATTGCTGAGTATTTCGACGGTATTGCGCTCAATAATATCAAGCTGTTCCTGTACACCTGGAAAAAGCATCTGGATTTTCTCTTTGTTTTTTTGTTTAGTATTGCTTTTTGATTTGCTCCATCTGTCGCTGGTTTTCCCGCGCTTTTATCGTTTCTCGTTTGTCGTAGAGCTTTTTGCCTTTGGCTATGGCAAGCTCAATTTTCAAGAGCCCTTTCGAGTTAAAAAACGCCTTAAGCGGTACCAGCGTGAGCCCCTTTTCACTGATTTTAGTCTGGATTTTGCGGATCTCCGATTTATGTAGCAGCAGTTTTCGGCTCCGTTTGGCCTCAGGCTGATCCGTATGGCAGTGCTCGTAAGGGGTGATCTGCATGTTTTCAAGCCACACCTCATTACGAAGAATGATCGCAAAGCTCTCGCTCAGGCTCGCTTTTCCAAGCCGAACCGATTTGACTTCGCTGCCGAAAAGCTGGATACCGACAACGATGGTATCGAGAATTTCAAATTCGTAACGGGCCTTTCTGTTCTGAATGGCCTGGACATACTGCTGAGTGTGTTGCGTTTTTGCCACCGTGACCTGGGTTCAATGGGTTTTAGTTTCCAAATATGCGGCAGGGATAAGATTGCCCCTGTTGAGCAGCAGAAACGGATCCAGGTATTTTTTCACCCGAGCCATCTCACTTATGCCGCATTCATGATACATCCCGACAAGATACTCTACCTTGAGTTTGCCAATCCCATGCTCTGCTGAAAGCGTTCCTCCCAACTCAAGAGCCTTGTCAACAAACTTGCGGTAGAGGGCCTTTGCCTCTATAAACTCTTCGCGGTTGCGCGGCAGGATGTTCAAGTGCAGATGCGCATCTCCGATATGACCAAAAATAATATAGACAAAGCCCCGTTGTTCGCAAGAACTGCAATAAAAATCAAACAGTTCGCGGAATGCACCCTCTGGTACGGCCATGTCTGTGCTGATTTTGCTTTCATGCTGCCGGCTGAGCCAGTCGTTAACGATAAGCGGCAATGCGTGTCGAAACTCCCGCAAACGCTCCTGTTCATCACGGTCAAGTGCCATCCACGACTCATCGCTCATGGCATTGCATGACTCCATCAACCCGAAGAGCGTGTCAAGGTCGTTTTCCTCCCTCTCAGGAGTTGTTTCCAGCTCCATAAAAATAGCACCCGCGCTCTTGTCTGGCACTTCGGGGTACCTTGCAGCAAGAAGCTCAAGCGAATGGCCATCAAAAAACTCTATCGCCCGTGGCGAGATGTTGTTTGCCGGTTCTTTAAGCAAGCGGACAAAGCTGAACAACTCTTCAATTTTTTTAAAGTAAACCAGGCAGGAGATTATGGTCGGCGGAAGGGGAGTGAGCAGCAGATCGGCTTCCGCAATAACCGCAAGCGTTCCTTCAGATCCGATGAAGAGGTCAACAAGATCCATTCCCTCCTCTGAAAAGTAGCCCGCATTGTGCTTTGAGGTTTCAGGCATCTGGTAACCGGGTCTCTTGAAGATCATCTCCCTGCCAGAAGGCAGGCTGAAGCGGAAGAAGCCATCCCTGTCAGCCCGGCAAACCCCTCGCGAAAGGTTGAGCCGCTCGCCCTGGGCCAGGATGAGAAGGATTCTTGCAACATGGTTTCGTGTCGCTCCGTATTTGAAGCTTCTTGCACCTGAAGAGTTGTTCGCGATAGTGCTTCCGATAAAACAGAGCTTTTCAGTCGGATCTGGTGGATAAAACCAGCCGGACTGCTCCACTTTTTTCTGGATCTTTTCAAGGAGTACTCCTGCCTGCACGGTTATATACGCCCTGTCGGGGGAAAGCGCTATTGGTTCGCCCATCCTGTCAAGTTTTTGCATCGAAATGACATACTCTCCCTGGGGAATTCTTCCGCCGGTTGTTCCGGTTCCATTTCCGGCAATGGTGAAACAGCGGTGCTCCTCAATTGCACTTTTGAGGAGTCCTGCAAGTTCATCCACGCTCTCCGGGAAAAAAACCCCCGGAGTACGACCGCTCTTCAGGTTACTCGTATCCTCGAGAAACCCTCTTATGGAATCAGGATCATCCTTGTATATCATTCTGCTGTTTTTCCGGTATTGTTTCCGTTATTATTATTCGTGAGAGGCTCTGAGGGGGTGTTGTTTTTTGTACTGTCAGGTTGGTGTAAGGCTGCAACCGAATGTTTTATAACTTTTTGGGTCGCTGGAACAGCCGGCGTCTCTCCCTTGACATAATAACGGATCAGTTCACGGGCAATCGGAGCCGAAATGGCTCCACCGAAGCCAGCGTTTTCGACAAGGACAGCCATGGCAATTTTGGGGTTCTCCACTGGCGCAAAAGCAATAAACCACGCATGATCTTTACCATGAGGGTTTTGTGCGGTACCGGTTTTTCCTGCAACGGTTACACCGGGTACTTTTGCCAGTGTCCCGGTACCTCTCTCCACAACGCCTATCATACCATCATGGATAAGGTTGAATGTTGCTTTTGACACAGGAAGTTGCTGCTTGTCATATTCGTACGAGAAATATTCACCGGTCGCCGTATCGCGGTAACCAGTGACGATATGAGGCTGAAAGAGAGTCCCCTTGTTTGCAAGAGCTGCTGCATAGGCCGCAAGTTGAACAGGAGTAGTGCCGAGTTCTCCCTGACCAATGGCAAGGCTGACCAAATATCCCTTTGTCCACCTGTTCTCGCCATACCTCTTATTGTAATACTCTGTTGATGGCAGAAGTCCATTTCGCTCGCTAGGCAGATCAATGCCGGTTTTTTCTCCAAAACCGAACATCGTCCCATACTTTGTCCAATCTTCAAAGCCGACATTAAAAATAAGGTTGTAAAAATAGACATTTGATGAGACCGTAATAGCCTCTCTCATATCCACCCATCCGTGTCCCTTGCCTTCGTTACTGAGAAAACGTCTGTGTCCAAAGACGAATGCGCCGTTGTCAAGTATTTTTTTTGCCGGATCCATTTTTCCCTCCTCCAGCGCCGCCATGGCAAGAATCATCTTATAGACGGAACCGGGCGGATAGACGGCCTGAACAGCCCGGTTAAAAAGCGGTTTCTGGGGAGAGGTAACAATATCGTTCCATCCTTTCCTGTCGGTTGAGCCGTTAAAGATATCAAGATCGTAGTCAGGGGCACTGGCAAGGGCAAGAACACCGCCAGTCGCAGGGTCAATGGCAACGACAGCTCCGGATTTTCCGGTTTTTCTCAGGAGTTTTTCTGCAAGTTCCTGCAGGCCTGCATCAATAGAAAGATAGAGATCGCTTCCTTTTATGGATGGAATATCGTTTTTTCCATTATCATATCGTCCCGCGTATTTGCCGAGAGGGGTAACCATTTCAAACCGCATTCCTTTCTGTCCTTTCAACTCCTCCTCATAAAATTTTTCCAGTCCGCTGAACCCGATTTTGTCATCCTGGGTGTAACCCTGATCAGCCAGTTCCTCAAGTTTTTCTTTGGGGATGGAACGTAAATAGCCGAAGAGATGGGATCCGAAGAGAGAATCCGGATAGAGCCTCTTGTTGTCGGTCTCCATAAGTACGCCGGGAAGTTGCCAGAGATTTTCGCTCACTCTCGCTATCGAAACGGCATCAAGGTTGCGGCTTATTATGGCGGCTGAATAGCGGTTGAACGCCGATCCTTTCCTGATGATCTCCCTCAACTCCTCTTCCGGCTTCTGCATCAGCCATGCAAGAAAAGCGGTACGCTCTTTTTTGAATTCAAAAGGAACAATCTTAACCGTATAGAGTGGCTGATTATCGACAATATAAACGCCATTCCGGTCAATCATGCGTCCTCTCGGGGGCTGAACCCATATGCGGCGGATGCTGTTCGTGGTCGAAATTGAACCAAGCTGTTGATAATTAAGTACCTGCATATAGAAAAGCCGGCCTAACAGCAGTGCAAAAAGAGCTATCACAAAATACGATACGAGCAAAGTGCTTCGCAGAATTTTATCCATCGTTCAGTTTGCAAGTGATTGTCTCAAAACCAGCCAGTTCACGATAATGGCCAGGATGAGGTTGAAGAGCGATTTAAGAAGGCCAAAAACCACTATGCGGTACGCTGGCGAAAAGCCGAGAGAATTTTCTGCGGTGGAGATGATGGCATTGGCACAGAACCCTGCCACGATAACGGCTCCATAAAAACGTTTGCTGTTCTGTTTGATTGTTGTATGGCTCTCTTTTGGGGTGTGAAAATAACCAGCAATAAAACTTCCGACCGTTCTTGCCAGCATGTGCAAGCCTATATTTCCCGTCAAGAGGCCTTCAAGCACACCGGCAGCAAATCCAAAACTTGTGTTGGCATTCTGATTGGTTGTTACGGCAATATAAGCAAGGAAAATAGTGACCGCATCCACCGAGACATTGAACAGTGTCATGCGAGATAAGCCGAACACCTGCACGAGGGAGATGATGCAGAGAACAAGAATAGATATATAAATTTTTTTTGTCACAAGGCAGGTGTCTGAAAATTAAGGGCTCTTTTTTTTATCGTTGTCGTATCATTGCTCATGATCCTGATTTTTTCCGGTTCAATTTTCAGCGGTGCGACGAGTACCTGTGTCAAGGTTGAAAAGTCAACGGCAAGCCTGACATCAACATCATAAAAAAGATTGTCTGGCTTTATTCGTATCACTCGCCCGACAGGAATGCCTCGTATTGAGAATGTACTGAAATCTGAGGTGACTAACCGTTCATTCAGTTTAAGATGGCTGCTGATGGGAATATGTTCAACCTGGGCGATGAACTCCTTACCCCCGCTCCATGAAAGAATACCCATACTACTGCATGAATCTGCTACCACAATCACCTTGAAATCAGGGTGAATAACAGGCATAACCTTTGCATAGTTCTCGGAGACCGAGGTCACTCTTCCCACCAAACCTTCCGGAACCAGAACAGTCATCTCTTTTTTGATTCCTTTTCTCCATCCCGCATCAATCACCAGCATGTTTTCCCGATCGCTGAATTTTCGGTCAACAACTCTTGCCATAATAAAATCTGAAGCGTTACATGTCGTATCGGCAAGTATTTTATTCTGGTTCCTCTCATCAACAGTGGTTGTTTCAAGGGTGAGTACCCTCGAAAGCAGATCAGTATTGACCCGCATCAGCCGCTCGTTTTCATTTTTCAGGGTAAACAGGGAGTTGAATTTCATTAACTGTTCGTTAACGGCTGCGCTGAATTCAATACCTTCGCTGTGCAGCGAGTTCTGTACATCATTCTGCTGAAGTCGTATAAAAAGAAAAGCTATGCTGCAGTACAGCAGAAAAAGCATCCATGTATTGTATTCCACAAAAAGAGTAAAAAACTTCCTCACGGTTCATATTCCGGTTTTTTTATTACATTTTCCTCATCAAGTGCAACGGTGACGAAGTCCATAGGTCAAGAGCAAAAATATGACTCAGAACGTGAATATAACAGATAAATTTATTGTTGTCGGTGACAGAGTATTAATCAAGCCAAAATCTCTTGGTGACAGAACAAAATCAGGTATTTATCTTCCTCCAGGCGTTCAGGAAAAGGAGAAAATCCAGACTGGCTACATTATAAAAACCGGACCAGGTTATCCCGTAGGTCCTCCGCCCGAGTCCGACGAGCCATGGAAAGAGCGGGTTTCAGCCGCACAGTACATTCCGCTTCAGGCGAAAGTGGGTGATATGGCTATTTTTATCCAGAGCAGCTCCTATGAAATTGAGTATGAAGATGAACGATATATTATTGTGCCCAATTCGGCCATTCTCCTGCTGATCAGGGAAGATGACGATCTTGACTACTATCTCAAATAAGAGCCCCACCTCAACAGCTTGTTTGCAACCACCGTGAAAATAAGACCATGACCAGAGATTATGCTTCAACCAGCGTCGCTACTGTCGCCCTTTCGCATGAAGAGCTTTTCAGGCGGATCAATGCGCTGAAAAAAGAGATGAACGCCCTTGTTCTTGCCCATTACTATACTGTTCCTGAAATACAGCAGATCGCCGATATTGTTGGTGACAGCCTTGCCCTTGCCCGCGCAGCCGAAAAAACCGATGCTGACGTGATCGTCTTTGCAGGGGTTTATTTTATGGCTGAAACAGCTAAAATCCTCAATCCCGGAAAACTGGTGCTGATGCCGGATGCTCGCGCCGGATGCCCGCTTGCCGACAGTTGCCCGGCAGATGAGTTCAATAAATTCAAGGCAGAGCACCCCGGCGCCCTCGTTATTACCTATATCAACTCGACTGCTGAAATCAAGGCGCTCTCCGACATCACCTGTACCTCTTCCAACGCCGAAGAGATCATCCGCCAGATTCCCCAAAGTCAGCAGATTATTTTTGGTCCCGACAGAAACCTTGGCGGCTATCTGGCGAAAAAACTTGGCAGGGAGATGATTCTCTGGCAAGGGTACTGCTACGTCCATGAAGAATTTTCCGAATCAAGTGTACTCAACGCCTGCAGGGAGCATCCCGATGCGGAACTCATAGCCCATCCAGAATGCCGCGAAGAGGTACTTTGCCATGCATCATTTATCGGTTCAACGAAGGCTTTGCTTGACTACACCGTCAACAGTTCTGCCCAAACATTCGTTGTTGCGACCGAGCCCGGAATTATCTATGAAATGCTGAGACGCTCACCATTGAAAACCCTCATTCCAGCACCCAAGGATCCCGGAAATCCCCGAACTCTCTGCACGCAGATGAAGCAGAATACCCTTGAAAAGCTCTACCAATGCATGTTCACCCGCAAACCGGAAATTCTGGTTGACGAAGCGCTTCGCATAGGCTCACTTGGTTCCATAAAGAGAATGCTCGAAATGTCACCAGCCTAAGTTGCGGGAACCCGGAATATTATACGGCTTTGGCATAAAATGCGCGTATTTTTTTTGCTCGGAATTTAACCCTCATCGGGCGGATTATCAATAACGCGAAAACAACGAGACTCTTATGCGTATCCTGTCACGAAGTATTGCTGCCCTTACAACAGTACTCTCCATCATCATCTCTTCATTGCCTGCGTTAGCCTGGCACGACAAAACCCACCTTTCGGTTGCCGAGGCCGCTGCCTTTGACCTCTGGTACAGCGCGGCCGCACCTGATGTCGCAAAATCGAAGAGCGAGTTCAGGTCAGCCGAAGAGAAAAACCATTACTTCAACAACAATGCAGGAAAAGAGGTGGATGCCGCCCTGGTCATGAGTCAGATTGAGCGCTATAATAAACCGGACGACGTGGAAGGGCACCTCTATGGCGCAATCATCGGTGCGGTAAGGGCCTACAAGGCAGAGAAAAACGCCGGCAAATATGCCGAATATCCGCTTGTTTTTTGTGCGCACTATATTGCTGATCTCTCCATGCCGCTGCACAATACCCCCTATGACGACTTCAACAAAAGCCACCACAGCATCAATGACGGCATCATCGAAAGCAGCGTCAGAAACAATATCGGTTATATTCAGCGCAACATTGAGGATATTACTATCCTGAACGAAGCTGACCTTGCCAGTGAAATCGCAAAAGTTGCCAACAGCGCTCGCGATCTTGGCATCAAAATACGCGAAGAGAAGAGGGATATGACCCAGAACGAGGTCTACACCCAGGTCATCCGGAGTGCGTCACTATTAAAAGCTGTGCTGAAGTATGCCGCCAAAACTCCCGGCTGAGCGGTTCTGTAATATTATTTTATAAAAATGGCTGACACTGAACACCTGAAGCTCCTCAAAGAGGGCGTTACCAAATGGAACCAATGGCGTCAGGAACATCCTGAGACCCGACCGGATTTGCACGAGGCCATGCTCAGCACACTTGATTTGCGGGGCGCAAACCTCTCGGAAGCGGATCTTGGCGGAGCAAACCTCGCGAAAGTCAATCTTGTCGGGGTAAATCTCGCAGAATCGGATCTCCGTAGTGCCGATCTTCGGGGAACCGACCTCAGCAGAAGCAACCTCTCCGGAGTTAATTTCAGTAAAAGCACCATCGACATCTACACTATCTATCGAGACATTGAGGGGTGTGATATTGGCGTCAATGGCCTCTACTCGCCCATCACCGACTCGGCTGCCCTTCTCAGAATTGACCCGCCAGGCAACTCCATGCAGGGGGCCAACGCCGACGCCGTCATCGAAAGCCTACGCCATGCCCGGAAGCTCCACACATTCTCTCTCCTGCTTGCAGGGATAGCCATGCTCTTTATCGTTATCAAACCCAAAACCATTACGTTGCCCTACCTTTCCGGATCGTTCAAGTTCGATGACATCAGCTACGCCTTTTTGGCCATGATCCTCTCCACCTTTTTGTTGAGCCAGGTATCCTCTTTTATCGACTCCGCACTCCAGGGGGCACACTATCTCAACGATCGCAGGTCCGCCATGCTTGTCGGCCACTTTCCATGGCTTCTTTCAAAGTACGAGAGTGAAGCGGCCAACCGGCGGCAGTCGAAAGTCATGCGCTTTTTTCTGGTTTTTCATCCCGTCATTTATCTCTATTTTTTTCTGAAATGGGATCTGCTCTTTAGCGGCGACTGGGAAGGCATCATGCTGCACTATCAGGAGATGACCGTTATTTTCGCCGAGTATCTGCTTCCGGTATTCTATGTTATTCTCATCATGCTCTGCCGCCACATTTTTCGGCTTTCTGAAGGGTTTCAGAAACCGATTCTCTTCGATACCGAAACCGAGCGCGGACGCCAATCCGACATGGAGCGCCTCGCTCAAGCCGTAGAAAAACAGGCCTCACGAACAGCCGAGCTCGTTGAACTCATGCGCAAAAGGGAAGGGTGATGATGGATCGTACCAGGCAAAAGCAACAGGCGGCTGAACTCCATACGTTGAACCGTGCACTTCAGGCAATCAACAATTGCAATCGGGCTCTGCTTCATGCCAATGAAGAAATGGAATTATTGCATGAAATCTGCCGTATTGTTGTTGAGACCGGTGGCTATAAGATGGCTTGGGTTGGATATGCGGAAGATGACGAGGAAAAAAGTGTACGCCCGGTTGCCCAGGCAGGTTTTGAGGAGGGTTACCTGCAAACGGTTAAACTCTCTTGGGCAGATGTTGAGCATGGACAGGGTCCCACAGGAACCGCAATCCGTACGGGACTGCCAAGCGTTATCAATGATGTGCTTGAAGATCCGCGTTTTTTGCCATGGCGCAAAGAAGCCATAAAGCGCGGCTATACCTCCAATCAAAGCTTTCCGCTGAAACAGGGTGACAAGGTGTTTGGTGCTCTCGCTATTTACTCCGTCATGCCGGATGCTTTCAATGCGGAAGAGACAAAGCTGCTCACCTCACTGGCTGACAACCTGGCATACGGCATCACGATGTTGCAAACCCGAAAGGCACGGAAACTGGCCGAGGAAGAGCTTCGTCAAAGTGAGGCGCGTTACAGGAGTCTCTTTCAGAACAAACATACCGTCATGCTGATTATTGACCCGGATGATGGTACGATTGTTGACGCCAATCCCGCAGCAGTCGCCTACTATGGATGGGAGTTGGCTCAACTTCGCCAGATGAACATCCGCGAGATAAACCTGTCGACGGCACAGGAGGTAAAATCAGAAATGGAAAATGTTTTCAAACATAAGAAAACCTGTTTGCTTTTCCGTCATCGTCTGGCTGATGGCTCAATCCGCGACGTAGAGGTGTTCAGTGGCCCTATTCCATTTCATGACAAATCCCTGTTTTATTCCATCATTAACGACATTACCGAGCGCGTGCAGATGGAACATGCATTGCAGGCGAGCGAACGGAGGTTCCGTTCCATCACTGAACAGATTGTCGAAATGGTTTATGTTACTGACGACAAGGGACGTTTAACCTATGTCTCATCTGTTATGGAAGAGATGTTCGGCATTGACGCTCATGAGGCAATAGGTCATCTTTTTACCGATTATCTTGCTGAAGAGGAGATTTCCCGAGCTCTTGCCATATTTAGCAATGCCTTGCAAGATCACTTGACCGATCTGGTGATCGAATTACAGTTAAAGAAAAAAAACGGGTCACTCTTTGTTGGTGAAGTCCATGTTCGCCATTACAGTGATCAAGTCTCTTATGGTATGATCGGACTGATCCGCGATGTTACAGATCGTAAACGATATGAGCAGGAGATACTTGAAAGCAAGGAGTTTCTCAAGGATATCTATGATGCGGTCAACCACTCTATCTTTGTTGTCGATGTGCTGCCTGATGGCACGTATCGCTTAAAGGGCGTTAACCCGTGTCATGAAAAACTGACAGGTCTCCGCAGTGACGCTATTGCCGGAAAAGCGCCCGAAGAGTTTCTTGATCCTGCTATTGCTGAATCGGTTACTCATCATTATGGCGACTGTATTCGTGCGGGTAAATCAATCCACTATGAAGAGTTGCTGCCGTTCCAGGGCAAAGAGACGTTATGGGAGACCGTATTGAATCCTGTTTGCGATGGGAATGGTTCCATTCACAGAATTATTGGTACCAGCACCGACATTACCGAACGTCGCCAGACCGAAGAGGAGAGATCGAAACTTGAAGTTCAGCTTCAGCAGTCGCAGAAAATGGAGATGGTTGGAAGACTTGCAGGAGGTATAGCCCATGACTTCAACAACATGCTGACCGTTATTCTCGGCCACTCCGAAATGGCCCTTGAACTCTTTGAT
>CAIMHT010000090.1 GCA_903840935.1 uncultured Chlorobiaceae bacterium | reverse complement strand
TGCTTGAAAACTGTCAATTTGTTTTTGGCCGTACTGAGAGAGTAAATACTGATTTAAAAATTCAGGGGTTAACTCTTCGGCTTTCAGTCGAATGATGCAAACATGTTGATTGACATTTCCGCTCTTAATTCTGTAGTCAGCTACTGCGCATCGACCAATAGAGGCTCCGGTGATATTCAGGAGAACATCCCCATTTTCAATTTCTGTGGAGGGGAACGTTGCATGTGTTTGCTCGTCAATATATGCAACATCATCAAGAAGTAACACTCCCCAGCCAACGTTTTGGCTGCGAACGAATGGCCGTCCATTATTCTTGTAATTTTTATCCCCTCCTCTGGGTGTGATGCCACTGCCAACTTTGATTACCTTTGAATCAAGTAAATTTTTTTCCCACTCCGGGGCATCCTGAAATTCAGGAAAGCGCAGTTTGGGCAGGGTTTCACCTTCTGCCGGGAAGAGCTGCTGCATCAGCCCTTGTTTGTGGGTCTTGAGCGCGTTGAGCTTTTGCGTTTGGGCGGTGATCAGGTCGTCGATGGATGACAGACTGTCGGCAATTTTTTGTTGTTCTGGAATACCAGGACATGTTATAACAATATTTTCGATAGCAGATTTATTGACAGCAGGAACAACACCACCTGCATAGTCCATAAGATTTATTTCAGATAGCAACTAATAAACAAATAGATCAAGCGATCTACCTGCAAGCCTTTTAATACCGGCCAAGTTGTTATCAATTAGGCATGGTATTGTAGTTATCGTGCGTCTATTTGATCGAATTGCCTCTCCAATCTTTGCAAAGATCGTCGTTCCAACAGGAGTAGGCTTTGCTTTTAATGCCTTTAATGTGTTCCGATCAACATAGTTGACAGCTTCAGTTATAAAGTATTCCCCTTTCTGCAAGGAATTGGATATGTCACTAACCTTGTAGAATGGATATTCCCCACCGGTTTTCCCTTGGTGCTTCTCAGGAAAACCAAAACCTTGCAATACTTCTGCGATGTTGCTAAGCTGCGTTTTATCCCACTCCCCTGCATCCTGAAATTCAGGAAACCTTAGCTTGGGAACTACCCCGTCAGGCTTCGCCTGCCACCCCTTCGGAGAAGGGGTGCCCCGCAGGGGCGGGGTGGTTTTCTTATTGCTCATACGCCTCCAGACCTGAAATTTCGCGCCCCTGGGCAAGTTTGCGCAGCACGGGAATCAGCTCTTCCATCAGGGCCAGCTCTTTTTGCCTTCTCTGTTTCCAGTTGAGGCCGAGCGGGGCGAGCAGATCGGTCAGGTGTTCTCCGTCGAAGATCATGCGCTGCATGATGGCATCGACAAAGGTTTGCAGGTTTGCTGTTTCCAGTCCGTGTTTTCCGGCAATTTCGGCCAGTTGTTGAGCGCTCTTTTCGGCTTTGAAGGTTTCGTAACCCTGACGGATGTCGCTCTCTTTCAACCCTTCGCCTGACTTGAGGGTGCCGATATAGTCGGCAATATCTTCGCGCACTTCAAGGAGGTTGGCCTCGGAGTCGATGAGGCCGATAAGTTCGGTGCGGCTCATCTTCTGCTTGCCGGGCGGTTGCTGCGAGTAGCTTGCAATCAGGGTCATGATGTAGTCGTAATCAATCATGGCTGAGGCAAAGAGCACGAATTCAAAGTCGAGCTGCTCTGTTTCCGGGCCGTCGCTGCCTTTTTTCTGTTTTTCTTTCAGGCGCTGAGCGGTTTCGAGATAGACACCACGAAAGGCTTGCAACTGCTCTGTCGGGATGACCCGGCTGATGCTGGCGGCATTTTCAGGCGTCAGGTCGGTGTATTGGTCGAGCTGGGTTTTGATGCGCTGCACCTCTTTGAAGAGGTTGATGAACTGGCCGCGTGCGGC
>CAIMHT010000089.1 GCA_903840935.1 uncultured Chlorobiaceae bacterium | reverse complement strand
GGGCTCTTGTTTGTTGTTTTTTTAATACCTTCATTGATTCGTCGCAGAAGTTTTTCACATTTATTGCAGATTTCAGGGTATGCAAATCGTACAATCAGAAACTCCCGTCTCATCGCTTGACCCCTCATTGGATTTCTCAGAGAAACTCCTTAACCGGCTTGCTTCAGAGCAACGATCACGCAAAAAATGGCTGCTCATTCAGCCGGTAAGCAATACCAGCATGATGGTGGATTCCGGTACGGTCAGTATGCCGCTCAACCTGATTATGGTTGCCACCATGGTCGGCACGCTTTTTGACGTTACCTTTGTGGATGAACGGCTCGGAGACAAGATCCCTGATGATTTTTCAGGATTTGATGTTGTCGCCATCACTTCACGGACACTCAACGCCTCAAAAGCCTACCGGATCGGTGATGCCGCCCTGAAACAGGGCAAAACCGTCATTCTTGGAGGCGTTCATCCCACCATGCTGCACGGCGAGGCTTCAGCGCACTGCACCAGCGTCGTCTATGGCGAAATTGAGTCGATCTGGACGGAACTGGCCACCGATGTGCTGAAAGGCACGATGAAGGGCATTTATCGTGCAAAAGAGCTCAAGCCGATGAGCACCATGCAGCACCCCGACTTCAGCTATGCGCTTTCATCAAAAAACGCCAAAAAATACAGCTCCCGCATTCCGATTCTTGCAACCAAAGGGTGCCCGGTAGGATGCAACTTCTGCACAACACCAACCATTTACGGCAAAAACTACCGTTACCGCGAGCTTGATTTTGTGCTCGACGAAATGCGCTACCATCAAGAGCGGGTCGGAAAGAAAAATGTCAATTTTTCCTTCATGGACGACAACATCAGTTTCCGTCCCAAGTATTTCATGACACTGCTCGAAGAGATGGCCAAACTCGGCGTGCACTGGAATGCCAATATCTCCATGAACTTTCTCGACAAACCCGAAGTTGCCGAGCTTGCCGGACGCTCCGGCTGCGACCTTCTGAGCATAGGGTTTGAATCGCTCAACCCCGAAACCCTGAAAACCCTCCACAAAGGGTCGAACCGATTGAGCAACTACGAACAGGTTGTGGGTAACCTGCACAAAAACGGTATTGCTATCCAGGGATACTTCATGTTCGGCTTCGACAACGACACCGAAGAGAGCTTCCAGCTCACCTACGACTTCATCATGAAAAACAAGATCGAGTTCCCGGTCTTTTCACTCGTCACCCCCTTTCCCGGAACCCCCTACTTCGACGAGATGAAGCCCCGCATCCGCCATTTCGACTGGGACAAATACGACACCTACCACTACATGTTTGAGCCAACCAACATGACCGGCGAAAGACTGCTCTCCAACTTTGTCAAGCTCCAGAAAGAGGTCTACAAAGGACGCGCCATCATGCAGCGCATGGCAGGCAAACCGCTGAACTGGGTCTGGCTCGCCAACTACGCTATGAACCGCTTCACCAGCAAGCTGACACCGGAGTATTATTACTGAGGGGTGTTAAAAGCAATCCATACCATATCACCGCGATCTGGAGTATAGGTCATAAGATCACCATTTTTCGTTTCCAACAGCTTCACCGGTATCACAAGCATCATGCAAATTATCTTCCGTGATGCCGGAAAGCAGGTGAACGAGATCCTGTTTGATAGTGCCCATTGGGCGAATAACGAGTTGCCCCTCTAAAGAGATCTCGACATCCGAATCCTTTTCCAGTTTAGCCTCAAGTGCATAGCTTTTCGGTATTCTCAAGGCAAGGCTGTTACCCCATTTCTGAACCTTTGCAAGCATACATATCTCCACTTTTTGTTATAAAATGCAGTTACCATTTTCTGTTGAATAAAGCAAAGAGATAGTTGACGTCAATTTGTTTGTTGGAGGCGGATGCGGAGGCGCTACTGGGGTTGTTGCAGGCGATGAAGATGAAGGGAGGAGATGATTAATCGGATGGCGCATTTGACGCCGGTGCGGAAGTACCGGTCGGCGGTGGCCTCCGGGGTGGCGATTGAGACGGAGTTTCAGATTTTGAATACACACCTGGCGGAGAAGGCTGCTCAGCTTGCGGTGACGGAGAATCCGTTGTTCAGGATTTTTTGCCGGTGGGAAGGGGTGGATTATGATGCGGCGAATGTGGTGGTGACCTATCCGCAGCGGTTTGAGCTCAGGGACCGGCGGGCTGATCTGGATTTTTTGGTGCGGGCGAAGGAGGTGACGGAGGGTATCGGGTCGCCGACGTTGCAGCGGGAGATTGACAGGCAGTTGGCGCGGGTGGTGCTGGAGCGGGATGATGTGCTGGAGGTGGTTGAAGGGGAACTTGGTGGTTGAGTGCGCTTTTTTGTGGTCTGGGTAGGCGGAGAAATGAGAAGGGGTGGCGGCAAAGTGCTAACTCAGAGGTGCTAAGCCGGCTTGCCGGTGGAGCGACCCTCTTGAGCAGCGGATTAGGCGTTTTTATTCAGAGCGCCAAGACTAGTCTTGCCGCAATGAGTTGTTCATATAGTTGATTATCGGCAGCAGCATTGTTGCGTGGCGCTCACGATATGAGAGGGTTACTGTAAATGAACGAGGGCTTCTCCATACACGGACTCCGCGAACCCTTGTTACGCCTACGTCACCAGCACCAGATTGTTGTTGCTCGTGAACAAGAACGAACAGCCCATTTATTACCTGCATTTTGGAGCCATACCAGTTCAGCATTCGCACCCCCATTGCCGTTAGGGGTGCCTCGGCGGCCTTACGCATTTCGCATCAATTTCTTTTATGTCGGACGGTGTGACCTGCTTAGCTTCGGCTTGTGTGGTCGGATTGTCAGGGTAAAACCTTACGTTTATCAAAGCGATGGTCTTGCCTCGATCATCGTACAGGTTCGCGGCAAAACTCAACGCCGACTTGGTTTGGCGGTAACCCTTTGCCTCAACAAAAGTATCTATGGTGTTGCGTTGATTGCCAGAGAGAACAACCCAGTTTTTGGGCACCTCTATTGACGCCCCTTTGCCAAGTGGCACACGAACAAAATTCGAAGCGCCCCAAGCTGGCAACGTAGAGATGCTAAAGAGTAGGGCCAATAAAAACGATTTAAACCGGCTCTGTCGTGTTGTCCACAGGATCATTGCGAGGATTCCTTGACCTTCATTGCATTACGGAGTATCCAGTAAGACACAAATGCGACAAGCGTTAGCGCCCCATGAGTTTTACTCTTGCTACCCAAGGCAGTAAAAATAATGATGTTTAAGAACAAAAAAATGTTACAGGTGCCAATTGCAGGCCACTTATCCATCTGTCGCTTGAGGATGGCATATCGGATTAGAAGTGGTGGTGCCAACCCGATACCCCATGTGATGACGATGCTTGCAATTATTGTTACTGCATCAAATTCGTACATTGTACCCCTTGCGTATAAATGCCTAACATTGTTTAGGCTGATCTGCATTACTCTGTAGAAGCAGACAGTTCCTCTCTGGATAAGAACGTAGATACCTAATGGCTACAGCTCTGGTTCATCCTTCAACAAGTCGGGCCAGTGGCTCCTGCCTGCATTCTTATCAAGATATTGCTGAAACAAGAGAATAAGAAACGATCAGCAAAGGAATTACCGGTTTTTTGTTCAAAATGGCGGATGGGGCAAGCGGCTCGAATGGAGCGAATGGTGAGGCGGTGCTGGTTTCGGAGGGAGTGAATGAGGTTGGTCTGATGCCGGCGGTGGTGCATTATAACACGAAGCCGTTGGAGCGTGGGGTTGAGGTGAGTGATTTGCAGGATGTGACGCGGATGTTCGGTTTTCGAGAATGGTGGATACGGTGACGTTTGTAAGGCTGGCGGCTATGGTTTG
>CAIMHT010000088.1 GCA_903840935.1 uncultured Chlorobiaceae bacterium | reverse complement strand
CTTTGCATGAAGATCATCGGACGCAACTGAAGCGAACGGCAAACGGTGGGAACACCGTTCTGTTTGTCTATCCCCCTGCCGAAGAGGAGGAGTATATCGCCAAGGCAAAAGAGCTTTATCCCGATGGTTATTTTATTGATGTCACTGAGCTGTATGTCAAAAGTATCGACCTGCTTGGTGATGAATACAACAGCATCAACGGAGCGGACAAGGAACGTAATGCACTGGATGGCTTCAAGGCATTTTACCGTGAAAACATCAGCACCTCATTCAAAGCCTTCACGAACGACTATCCCAACTGCCTTTTCTCCCTGATTGTCACGGAGATCTGCCAGGCAAGCCAAGCGGAAAAAACAGCATTCCTCATTCACACCGGCGCTCTTGAAGGCACCGGCATTGAGAATGTCAACATTATGGAACACAAAACCGTGATGATGCAGGGTATACCGCTTGTCATCTTCTATCCTGCCGACTACCGGAACAACGAACTGCTCTTCCTCAACCACAAACCTGCATCGAACTACCGATGCCATCTTGTCAAATAGTGGAGTGCCCTATGCCCAAAATCAAAGAGCTGTTGAGTCTCAACCTCGATATTGATATCAAGAACGTGATTGACCTTGAAGAGCAGGTCGAAGAGGAGATCCGTTACGAGATCGATAACTACATCATCACCGAAAATATTGGCCGGCACCTCTCCACCTTTGCCTCAAAGTTCAACTCCAGCATCAAAGAGACCGGCGTCTGGCTCTCAGGCTTTTACGGCTCCGGGAAATCCTATTTCGGCAAGATGCTCGGCTACCTGCTCGGCAACAACATGATCATGGGAACTCCGGCCATTGAGCGCATCATCCCGAGGCTCTCCGGCCTCAATGATGCGGCCCTCATCGAAAACGACCTGCGCAAATTTGCCAGCAGCAACAACCGGGTTATCTCTCTCGACATCGCCAAACAGAACACCGACAAGGGGCTGGCCTTTACCCTCTTCCGCAATTTTTTGAAGAGCCTCGGATTTCTTGACTCTGTGTACGGCTATATTGAGTATCAGCTCTTCCTTGACGGCGACTATCCAGCCTTCAGAGAGAAGGTGAAGCAGCTCACGGGTGAAGAGTGGCAGAGCATCCGGGCAAGCTCCATGCGCGTCCCCTCAACCATTCGCAAAGTCTTGACCGCATGGAAATATACCGAACAGGAGTACGACGAAACCGTCATCCATCTAAACTCCATCATTGACAGCTTCAGCGCATCGAAGCTCAAGGATGAACTGAGCCGCTACCTCGAAAAGCAGCAAGGCGAAACAATCGTCTTTATTTTCGACGAAGCAAGCGAAGCCATCAGCCAGAAAAAGTTTACTCTGCTTGACCTTGAAGGGCTGAGCGAATCACTCTCCGCCATCGCCTCCAGAGTCTGGACCATCGCCATTGCCCAGGAGAAGCTCGACGATGTGATCAACAACAACAGTATCAGCAAGAGTCAGCTCACCAAAGTGACCGACCGGTTCAAAACCAAGATTCACCTTGAATCAACCGAAGTCGATGTGATCATCCGCAGCCGCCTGCTCCAAAAAAGCGATGCAGGGCAACGGTTGCTTGAAGCCTTTTTCGACCAGAACGCCGGAAAGATTGCCGACATCACCAACCTCAAAGCCTCTATCCCGACAAAGTCAGAAAGCAGAGAGCTTTTCACTATCTACTACCCTTTCCACCACTACCAGTTCCAGTTGCTGCAGAACTTTCTCTTTGCCTCCAATGCCCTGACGGCCTCGCAGGTGGCTGCCCGAGGGATGATTATCACCACCTTCGACGTTCTGCGCAACAAACTTGGCAAGCTCAATGCATACAATTTTGCCACCGCTTTTGACATCTGCGACGAAGCGCAGACGGCCCCACCCGCTGCCCTGGTCAACAAGTACGACCTTGCCCGTCAGATGCTCAAAGAGTCATCCATTGACGGCATCCGGCTGCTCAAGGCCATCCATTTTCTCTCCGTTTCAGAGCTTGTTACAACCACGGCTGAGAACATCACCAAAGTCTATATCTCCACGGTTGACGACTACTACAGCGTGAAGCCCCTGATTGACGAGGCACTCACAACCTTGACCACAGCAAAAGTTTTGCTTGAGAGCAACAACGCCTTCAAGATCACCTCCGATCTGGAGACAAAGCTCCTCGACGAGATGAAGGATTTTACGGTTGAGCACTTCATCCGCAAAAAAGAGCTGGTCGCCCGATTGCAGAAAAACAGTTACATCCGCTCAATCGCCGCAATCAGCGACAACAGCGTCACCTACAATTTTCATGTCACCACTGACCTCGGCGATGAACTCATCAGCTCATCCAACAAGGATCTCCAGATCGAGGTGTGCAGCCTCTACAGCGTCACCGAAAAGCGTACCGACTTCATCGACACCATCAAGCAACAGACCCAGAACATAAAGCACAAGATTACGCTTGTCCCCGACAACACACAGTTCAGCACCATCAGCCGCCTGATTGATGAAATCCTGCGATTCTCCTACATGGACGACAAGTACAAAAACGACAGCGATCCCCTTGTCCGGCAAATCATCCGCGACTTCGCAACCATGAGGGATGAACGGGAAAAGGATTTTCTCAATCTCATTACTACAGCCTATACCAAAAGCACGGCAGTCTACCTTTTCAACGCCATCCAACTGGGCGAAACCAATTTTAAGGCCGAAGTAAACACCCTTCAGAAAAAGGTGCTCGATAATGTTTTCTACAAACGCCCCTCCAAACAGCTCTCCGAAGCGCTGGCGACCTCGATTATCAAGGAGAGGCAGAACGACAAGCTGCCCAAGTTCAACGATGGCAACGACTTTGCCTTTTTCGACTCTAACGGCAACTTCGTGGGCGACGCTCTTGAGTGCATGGAGGCGGTAACTGCCAAAATCAAAAGCCAGTACCTCAGCGGCAAAGATCTTGAACTGGAGTTAAAGAGCGCCCCCACCGGCTACGAATATGGCACCGTGGCTACCCTTGTGGCCGTGCTTTTCCGCGCCGGTCGCCTTACCGCTAGGTTTAACGCCAAAGATATTTTCTCATACCGCGATGATGTTGTTGAAAGCATCTTCAGCTCCAGCCGGAACTT
>CAIMHT010000087.1 GCA_903840935.1 uncultured Chlorobiaceae bacterium | reverse complement strand
TTACTACTTTTTACATTTATGTGTAAATTTCAAATTATAATAGGCGAAATAAAAAGCGGATCAATTGATCCGCTTTTTATGGCTTATGGTTATATCCTTGTTTTACTGCCACCCGCCTACCATGGCGAAAATTTCGCGGTCACCGATCGGGACTGGAACTGCGGCTACCGGATTTTCCTGGATGAGGAAATCGGCAATATCGTTATAGGGAACAAGGCACTCTTCCTTGTCTGGTGTATCCTCCATGGCAAACATCGTTTTTCCTGCAAAACGGCTCTTGCGAATCAGCTCGTGATAGGGCACTTTGGCGAGCAGGCGTGTCCCAACTTTATCGGCAAACTGGTCAAGCATGTTTGTGCCGCCACCAGTGGTGTAGTCAACCCGGTTGGCAACAATACCGGCGAGCTTGACCTTGTAGCGGACGCTTTTCTGCTGGATAGCCATACAGAGCCTGTTTGCTGCAAAAATACTGTCAAAGTCGTTCGTTGCAATAATGATGGCATAATCGGCATAGTTCAGCGGAGCGCTGAAACCGCCGCAAACCACGTCACCGAGGACATCAAAAAGAATAACGTCATATTTATCGTAGAGGCCGAGTTCCTGGAGCAGGGTGACCGATTCGCCGACAACATAACCGCCGCATCCGCTTCCGGCTGGAGGACCACCAGCTTCAAGGCAGTCAATTCCTGCAAATCCGGTTTCGATAATATCCTCAGCTGAAAGCTCTTCATGATGAAAATCCACCTCTTCCAGAGCTTCAATAACGGTTTTCTGCAGCTTCCCGGTAATTGGAAAGGTGCTGTCATGCTTGGGATCGCATCCAATCTGCAGTACCTTGGCACCTTTAAGGGCAAGAGCAGCTGAAATATTGGCGCTTGTTGTGCTTTTTCCTATGCCGCCCTTCCCATATACGGCTAATACTAAACTCATAATGATTACAGAGAATATGATTGATAGAAAAACCTTACCCGCCGAGAGACTCTTTTGCCTTTCGGAAAACCTCTACAGTGACACTGGACTCGCCGATGCTGCGAGCAAAGGTTTCAGTATTCTTCCTGACCTTTTTGCGAACAAAAAACGGCACTTTCTTAAGCATTGTTTCAGCATCATCCGTCCACTTCATCTCTCCATCTTCAGCAACAGCAATACTCTCTTTCTCAACTTCCACCGCTGGCGCAATATGCCCGTTACCGGTGGAGAGCTCTATCTCAGGCGATGCAGCATCCCCGTTCTCCTCATATTCCAGACCGGCATCACCGAAAAAGTCGATGAGGTGCTTTTCAAGACCAAGTTTACATGAAAGATAGACCCTGTCTGCAATGACATCAGATCCATCAAAACCAAAAAAAGGATAATAGCCGAGCAGATGGTTCTCGATATGGGTCGGAGGACAGATAACCATACAGGGAACATCGAGTTTGCGGCAGCTGTGACGCTCCATCTGGGTACCGCAGACCAGATCGGGCATTTCATCGTCAATGATCTTTGCTACATCCTGAAACCGGTCGGTTACAACAAGTGCGCCGGGAAGGTAACCCTCCAACTCCTTACGCACCCAGTCTGCATGACGCTCCATATAGGTGCCTGCACCGATAATCTTCATCCCGAGTTCATCACGCAAAAACTTGACAATCGCAACCGTGTGCGTAGCATCGCCAAACACAAAAGCCCGTTTGTTGCTGAAACTTTCCATATCAGCCGTCCGTGCAAACCATGGAACTCCGCTTGGAGCACTCAGGCCATCAAGCGAGAATGCGCTTAGCTTAGGAAGGGTGATTGGAGGAACACCCCTTTCTGCACCTGTACGATTAAGGTTTTCGATGACAGAACGAAGCCATGCAAGAGTAGGTTCAACTCCAATCGGCGCTTCATAGATCGCCGGCATGGCAAACGTGTCAGCAAGATACTCTGCCGCTGTTAACCCTATTTCCCGATAAGGAGCGATATTGAGCCAGGCTGCGGGCAGTTTCTTAAGATCTTCTATTCCAGCTCCCCAGGGGGCGACAACGTTGACCGTAATGCCGAGCGTCTGCAGCATGCGCCGAAGACTTGTCAGGTTGGCACGTAAATGAAAACCAAGCGAGGTAAAGCCAAGCAGATTGACTGACGGCACAGCAGTTTTCTCCTGAGATGCGGCATATCGTTTCACCAATTCAGTAAAGAGACCGTCAGCCGCCTCGTTTTCCGATACCCTGAAAGGATTAAGGGCATACACAAAAATCTTTTCAGGCGGCAACCCTGAATGTGCTGCAAGCTGATGGAGATCCTCCTGAAGAAGCGCTGTACTGCAACTCGGAGCAATGACTGTAAGATCGGGATGGTAGTGGTGATCGACCTGCTGCAGTGTTCCCGGTAGCCTTGAAACTCCCTGGGCAAGGTCTCTGCCCCGCACCACGCTGATCGACAACCCCGGAAAATCGGGAGTTCGTTCAAGCATGCTGTAGGTGGCCGTAATGTAATCGTCGCCCTGGGGCGCATGATAGACGGTGTGAACACCTTTCATACTATTGGTGACTCGACTGATACCATGGAGGGCAGTTCCCTCATAGAGCCAGAAAGCTAAGCGCATACTCTGTAACGTTTGTTATTGCATTTCCTTCTTTAAATTATTCAGCGCTCGGCATGACACCTTCAAGCCAAACCTCCTTGTCAAACTCAGGCAGATTGCTGCGGCGATGGAGCGGTGAAACAAACAAATTAGCGAGTGGAATGACTCCCGACCAGCTATGAATAGGCATAAGCATGAACTCCATGCTCCACTTGACAACAAAGCCATGACCGGCAAAAGGATTGGCAGTCATCAGTGACGTAACAATCAGGTCGGGCTGGATGCGTTTGACATCCTCAAGCTGACGATGAAAGTTAGGCTGTTCGACAACACGGACACCGGCAAGAGCTTCAAGTTCACGAGCGTGAAATTTTTTATTGATATAGGCGCTGCTGCATTCAACAACATCGGCACCGGCACTCTTGAGAAAACGTGCAAGGGGCAGCTCCATCATGGTATCGGCGGTCAGAAAAACCTTTTTTCCCTTAAGGAGTTCTGTCTGACTGCGAATTTTCTCCCATGCAGCTTTTTCGCGGTCGCTAAGATCAATGGTGATACCAAATTCACGGGCAAGATCTTCCCAGAAAACCCTCGACCCGTCTGGACCGAAAGGAAAAAGAGAGTGAAGAACACGCGCTCCCCGTTCTCTTTCCAGCTTGACGGCAACTCTCGATAGATATGGCTGGATCGGAGCAAGAACGGTATCGGGACCGATGGCCGGCATTTTATCAAAACGGGATTCCGGAAGAAATCCGGCAACATGAATGCCAAGCCCTTCAGCTTCCGCTCTGAGGTCATCAGCCGTTGCATCATTCACTGAACCAAGGAAAACCACACTTTTCCTGCCGGCAGGTGCTTCGGGACAGAACGGCACAAGAGCGTGCAGCACAGAATCCTCAGCCTGGGTAAAATTATAGACCAGACCACTGGCCGGAACAAACAGCACCGGGACATCCGGCGTACTGAGATGATGGGCAAGACCCTTGAAATCAACCTTCATAACTTCGGGAGTACATGAAGAGAGAAGAAAAATCACGGATGGATTATGGTCGGCCTTGATTTCACGGATAATCTCCTCAAGTGTAGGCTCATTCTTGGAAAGATCACCTTCCTCCATAAGAGCAATACCGAAACGTGGCTTGGCAAAAATCATCATGCCGAGGGCATTCTGCAGAAAATGAGCGCATGTATGCGTGCCGAGTATAAGAAAAAAACTGTCCTTGATCTTCTGATACATCCAGCCGACACAGGCAAGACCACAAAAACTATGCGTAACGTTATCTTCCTTGATTATCTGAACATCACCGGAAACCTGCATCATGAAGTGTTTCTCCTGATAATTACTGCCTGCAACAACTCCATCAGTGATGGGGTGCAAAAGCGTTACAACGGCCAAACTTAAAGAATGTGAAGATAAAATATTTTCGCCAATCCCCCTACTCTGCAGAAGGGGCTATTTTCGCTTTGACGGAAGCTGTCTTTTCGCCAAGACGGACAGTTCGATCCCGTCGATCATCAATTTTCATAACCGTATAGACTCGTTTTCCACCTTTACCGAACGAGTACTCGTGAAGTTTCTGTGCAAGCTCAAAAAGAAGATGGGCCGGTCCTTCAACCGTTGTGCCCATATCATGAAGCCTGAAGCTGCATCCGCTTGCGCCGAGAAGCTCCTGCAATCCAGCCACAAAACCACTCAGGCTGCCCTCTTTACTGTCGAGAGGAATAACAGCGATATCCATCAAAGCCATGGGTAAAAACTTGAAGGTTATCTGAAAACAGTCTCTTCCCGACCGGGGCCAACTGAAATAAAGGTAACGGGAACTTGCAGTTCATCCTCAAGGAAGGTGACATAGTTCCTGGCTTCAGGCTGCATATCAGAAAAAACACGCGACTGAGCGTTTGAAGCTTTCCAGCCTTTCAATGTGGTATAAACCGGTGTCACCCTCGAAAGGGTCTGATGATCAGTCGGAAAATCATGAATCTCTTTACCATCAAGCATATATGAAGTGCACACCTTGATTTCATCAAACGTGTCAAGTACATCAAGCTTGGTAAGTGCAATTTCCGTAACGCCGTTGATCGTAAGTGAATAACGAAGTGCTACAAGATCTATCCAGCCACATCTGCGTTTTCTTCCTGTTGTTGCACCGAACTCGTGCCCGATCTTACCGAGAAGTTCCCCGGTCTCATCCAGCAGTTCAGAAGGAAACGCCCCATTGCCGACTCTTGTCATATACGCTTTGCAGACGCCAATTACCTTGCCGATATAGTTCGGAGCAATGCCGGATCCCGTGCAGGCTCCTCCTGAGGTAGGGTTCGACGATGTCACATAGGGATAGGTGCCATGATCGACATCAAGCAGACATCCCTGAGCGCCCTCAAGAAGCACCGTCTTTCCTTCCTGAAGCTGCTTGTTGAGAAAAAGCTGGGTATTGGTCACATAGGGATCGATAATCTTGTCGAACTCCTCGTACTCACGCACCAAAGTCTCAACATCGATCTCTTCCTTGTCATAAATATTTTTAAACAGTTTGTTCTTGGCTGCCAGGTTCTCCCTGAGCTTTTCCTGAAGCACTTCAGGGTTGAGAAGGTCAACAACCCTTATACCCTGACGGGCAAACTTGTCCTCATAGCTTGGCCCGATACCTCGACCGGTCGTCCCTATCTTCTGATCGCCCTGAGCAGTTTCGTGCAATGAATCAAGCCGCTTATGGTACGGCATGATGAG
>CAIMHT010000086.1 GCA_903840935.1 uncultured Chlorobiaceae bacterium | reverse complement strand
TTACTACTTTTTACATTTATGTGTAAATTTCAAATTATAATAGGCGAAATAAAAAGCGGATCAATTGATCCGCTTTTTATGGCTTATGGTTATATCCTTGTTTTACTGCCACCCGCCTACCATGGCGAAAATTTCGCGGTCGCCGATAGGGACTGGAACTGCGGCTACTGGATTTTCCTGGATGAGGAAATCGGCAATTTCATTGTAGGGCACAAGGCACTCTTCCTTTTCCGGAGTATCTTCCATGGCAAACATGGTTTTTCCTGCAAAGCGGCTCTTGCGGATCAGTTCGTGATAGGGCACTTTGGCGAGCAGTCGGGTGCCTACTTTTTCGGCAAACTGGTCGAGCATGTTTGTGCCTCCACCGGTGGTGTAGTCCACACGGTTGGCTACAATACCGGCAAGTTTCACCTTGTAGCGCACGCTTTTCTGCTGGATAGCCATGCAGAGGCGGTTGGCAGCGAAGATACTGTCGAAATCGTTGGTAGCTATAATGATGGCATAATCGGCATAGTTCAGCGGAGCACTGAAGCCGCCGCATACCACATCACCAAGGACATCGAAAAGGATAACATCATATTTATCGTACAGGCCGAGTTCCTGGAGCAGGGTGACTGATTCGCCGACAACATAGCCGCCGCATCCGCTTCCGGCAGGGGGCCCACCAGCTTCAAGGCAGTCGATACCTGCAAATCCGGTTTCGATAATATCCTCGGCACTCAGCTCTTCATGATGAAAATCAACCTCTTCAAGAGCCTCAATAACGGTTTTCTGCAGTTTCCCGGTAATAGGAAAGGTGCTGTCATGCTTGGGATCACAGCCAATCTGCAGTACCTTGGCGCCTTTAAGGGCAAGTGCTGCTGAAATATTGGCACTTGTTGTGCTTTTTCCTATGCCGCCCTTTCCATATACGGCTAATACTAAACTCATAATGATTACAGAGAATATGATTGATAGAAAAACCTTACCCGCCGAGGGACTCTTTTGCTTTTCGGAAAACTTCTACAGTAACAATGGATTCGCCGATACTTCGAGCAAAGGTGTCAGTATTCTTCCTGACCTTTTTGCGAACAAAAAACGGAACTTTCTTAAGCATTGTTTCGGCATCATCGGACCACTTCATCTCTCCATCTTCAGTAAGAGCAACAGCCTCTTTCTCAACTTCAACCGCTGGTTCGATATGTCCGTTACCGGTGAAGGACTCAGGCTCAGGCGATGCAGCAACCCCGTTCTCTTCATATTCCAGACCGGCATCACCGAAAAAGTCGATCAGGTGCTTTTCAAGACCGAGTTTGCATGAAAGGTAGACTCTGTCTGCAATAACATCAGAGCCGTCAAAACCAAAAAACGGGTAATAGCCGAGCAGATGGTTCTCGATATGTGTCGGGGGACAGATAACCATGCAGGGAACATCAAGCTTGCGGCAGCTGTGGCGTTCCATCTGCGTGCCGCATACCAGATCAGGCATTTCATCGTCGATAATTTTTGCAACATCCTGAAACCGGTCGGTTACAACAAGGGCACCAGGTAGGTAGCCTTCCAGCTCTTTACGTACCCAGTCTGCGTGACGCTCCATATAGGTGCCGGCACCAATAATCTTCATACCGAGTTCATCGCGCAAGAACTTCACAATCGCAACCGTATGCGTCGCATCACCGAACACAAAAGCCCGTTTGTTGCTGAAACTTTCCATATCAGCAGTCCTTGCAAACCAGGGAACTCCACTTGGAGCACTCAGGCCATCCAGCGAGAATGCACTGAGCTTCGGAAGAGTTATTGGAGGGACTCCCCTTTCTGCACCTGTTCGATTAAGGTTTTCTATGACAGAACGAAGCCATGCCAGAGTCGGTTCAACCCCAATCGGCGCTTCATAGATTGCCGGCATGGCAAAGGTTTCTGCAAGATACTCTGCCGCCGTTAAACCTATTTCCCGATAAGGAGCGATATTGAGCCAGGCTGCCGGCAGTTTCCTGAGATCTTCTATTCCTGCTCCCCAGGGAGCAACAACATTAACTGTAATGCCAAGCGTCTGCAGCATGCGTCGCAGACTTGTCAGATTGGCACGCAAATGAAAACCAAGCGAGGTAAAGCCCAGCAGGTTTACTGATGGCAGTGCTGTTTTTTCATGAGGAGCAGCGTATCGTTTCACCAGTTCGGTAAAAAGGCCGTCGGCTGCCTCATTTTCCGATACCCTGAAGGGATTAAGTGCATAAACCAGTATTTTTTCCGGCGGCAGACCAGAGTGGGCTGCAAGCTGGTGGAGATCTTCCTGGAGAAGCGCTGTACTGCAGCTTGGAGCGATGACGGTAAGGTCGGGATGGTAGTGGTGATCAACCTGCTGCAGTGTGCTGGGAAGTCGGGAAACTCCCTGTGCAAGGTCTCTTCCCCGAACCACGCTGATCGACAACCCTGGAAAATCAGGGGTTCGTTCAAGCATGCTGTAAGTAGCCGTAATGTAATCGTCGCCCTGGGGCGCATGATAAACGGTGTGAACCCCTTTCATACTATTGGTGACTCGGCTGATACCATGGAGGGCAGTTCCCTCATAGAGCCAGAAAGCTAAGCGCATACTCTGTAACGTTTGTTATTGCATTTCTTTCCGTAAAATTATTCAGCGCTCGGCATGACACCTTCAAGCCATACCTCCTTGTCAAACGCGGGAAGTTTGCTGCGGCGATGGAGCGGAGAAACAAACAAATTAGCCAGTGGGATGACTCCCGACCAGCTATGAATAGGCATAAGCATGAATTCCATACTCCACTTGACAACAAATCCATGTCCGGCAAATGGATTAGCAGTCATCAGCGACGTCACAATCAGGTCTGGCTGAAGACGCTTGACATCCTCGAGCTGACGATGAAAGTTCGGCTGCTCGACAACGCGGACACCGGCAAGAGCCTCAAGTTCACGGGCGTGAAATTTTTTGTTGATATAGGCGCTGCTGCATTCAATAACATCAGCACCGGCACTTTTAAGAAAGCGTCCCAGAGGCAACTCCATCATGGTATCAGCGGTCAGAAAAACCTTTTTTCCTTTAAGGAGGTCGGTCTGACTGCGAATTTTCTCCCATGCGGCTTTTTCGCGGTCGCGAAGATCAATGGTGATACCAAATTCACGGGCAAGATCCTCCCAGAAAACTCTTGATCCATCGGGACCGAAAGGAAAAAGAGAGTGAAGAACACGCGCTCCCCGTTCACGTTCCAGCTTGACAGCAACCCTCGAAAGATAGGGCTGGATCGGAGCAAGGACGGTATCGGGACCGATGGCGGGCATTTTATCAAAACGGGATTCCGGCAGAAATCCGGCAACATGAATGCCAAGCTCTTCGGCCTCCGCTCGAAGATCATCAGCCGTTGCATCATTCACTGAACCGAGAAATACCACACTTTTCTTGCCAGCAGGGGCTTGTGGACAGAATGGTACAAGAGCGTGCAGCACAGAGTCCTCTGCCTGGGTGAAATTATAGACCAGACCACTTGCCGGTACAAAAAGCACTGGAACATCCGGTGTGCTGAGATGATGGGCAAGACCCTTGAAATCAACCTTCATGACTTCAGGTGTACATGAAGAGAGAAGAAAAATCACCGATGGATTATGATCAGCCTTGATTTCACGGATAATCTCTTCAAGAGTAGGCTCGTTTTTGGAAAGATCACCTTCTTCCATAAGAGCGATGCCGAATCGCGGCTTGGCGAAGATCATCATGCCAAGAGCATTCTGCAAAAAATGAGCGCATGTATGCGTTCCAAGAATAAGAAAAAAGCTGTCCTTAATCTTCTGATACATCCAGCCCACACAGGCTAGACCACAAAAACTGTGCGTAACATTATCTTCCTTTATTATCTGAACATCTCCGGAAACCTGCATCATGAAGTGTTTCTCCTGATAGTTACTGCCCGCAACAACTCCATCGTTGATGGGGTGCAAAAGCGTTACAACAGCCAAACTTAAAGAATGTGAAGATAAAATATTTTCACCAATCCCCCTACTCTGCAGAGGGGGCTATTTTCGCTTTGACAGATGCCGTCTTTTCTCCAAGACGGACCGTTCGATCCCGTCGATCATCAATTTTCATAACCGTATAGACTCTTTTGCCGCCTTTACTGAACGAGAATTCGTGAAGTTTCTGAGCGAGCTCAAAAAGCAGATGCGCAGGGCCTTCAACCGTCGTGCCCATATCATGAAGCCTGTAACTGCAGCCGCTCGCAGCCAGAAGCTCCTGCAATCCTGCCACAAACCCACTCAGGCTCCCCTCTTTACTGTCGAGAGGAATAACAGCGATATCCATCAAAGCCATGATAAAAAAACTCGAAGGTTATCTGAAAACTGTCTCTTCCCGTCCAGGACCAACTGAAATAAAGGTAACCGGAATCTGCAGCTCATCCTCCAGGAAGGTCACATAGTTCTGTGCTTCCGGCTGCATATCGGAGAAGCTCCTTGACTGTGCATTTGATGCCTTCCAGCCTTTCAGCGTGGTGTAAACCGGCGTCACCCTCGACAGTGTCTGATGATCGGTCGGAAAATCATGAATCTCTTTACCATCCAGCATATATGATGAACACACCTTGATCTCTTCAAACGTGTCAAGCACATCAAGCTTGGTAAGCGCAATTTCTGTAACCCCATTGACTGTAAGCGAATAGCGAAGGGCTACAAGGTCAATCCAGCCACATCTGCGCTTTCTTCCTGTCGTTGCGCCGAACTCGTGACCGATCCTGCCGAGAAGCTCTCCTGTCTCATCAAGAAGTTCCGAGGGAAAAGCACCGTTGCCGACTCTTGTCATATAGGCCTTGCAGACACCGATAACCTTGCCGATATAATTTGGAGCTATACCGGAACCAGTGCATGCGCCTCCTGAAGTAGGGTTAGACGAAGTCACATAGGGATAGGTACCATGATCGACATCAAGCAGACATCCCTGAGCGCCTTCAAGAAGCACCGTCTTTCCTTCCTGGAGCTGCTTGTTGAGATATAACTGAGTGTTGGTCACATAGGGATCGATAATCTTGTCGAACTCTTCGTACTCGCGCACCATAGTCTCAACATCAATCTCTTCCTTGTCATAAATATTTTTAAACAGCTTGTTCTTGGCCGCAAGGTTCTCCCTGAGCTTTTCCTGCAGTACTTCAAGGCTGAGAAGATCGACAACCCTTATACCTTTACGGGCAAACTTGTCTTCATAGCTCGGGCCGATTCCACGACCGGTTGTACCGATTTTCTGGTCGCCCTGTGCGGTTTCATGCAATGAATCAAGCCTTTTATGGTACGGCATGATGAGATGGGCATTGTGGCTGATAAACAGCCTCCCCGTCACTTCGAAACCAAGTTCCTCCACCTTTTTGATTTCATCAAGCAAAGCTGCAGGATCAATAACAACACCATTGCCGATCACGCAAACA
>CAIMHT010000085.1 GCA_903840935.1 uncultured Chlorobiaceae bacterium | reverse complement strand
TATCCATGTTTGTACCATAATGGTATCCCCGTCAATCGCAGGCTTTTTATAGTCAATCTCATGGCGGCGCACCACCCAGATCAGTTTTTCCTGTTCATGTTTCGGGGCTATAGCACTCCAGTGGGCAATAGCAGCTTCCTGCACCCAGCGCAAATAGACAATGTTGTTTACATGGCTCTGCATATCAATATCTTTCGACTGCACTTCGACAATTATTGAAAATCGTTCCGTCGACATTTTTATGAATTATTTTTACCCCGCAAAAACCGTTTGGTACAAGCCTTTTCTGTCATATTTGTTACCTTATCTGTATTGCCAAAGCGTCTGCAGAATGTTAAAAATAAAATAAAAAAGCTACAGAAACACTCAAAATTGGACATGGTTTGGGGTTCTGCGCTCTCGGTAGGTTATTGCTCGTACTCTTTTTCTGTCTCTTGCCACCAAATAGATCATTACGCCGATGATAGCAACGTTTGAGGATCGCCTGTTGACTGTGCTGCGGGCCTTTAATCATCTTCTCCATGCTTTTCTTGCTATAGCGCTTGTTTTGGCGAGTCTTATGGTGCTATGGGAATTTTCGGTAGCTGTTGTTCATGCCGTTGAAATGAATAATCTGGCCCATGGTTTTTTGCAGTCATTGGGCACACTCTTCATCGTGTGGACACTGTCAAGTTTGATTTCGGCGGAAATCAACTATGTGCAGACCGGCGTTTTTCATGTAGTCGTTTTCATTGAGGTTGCCATGATCACCCTGTTGCGGCAACTGATTGTTGAACCGGTACGAACCGCGACTGCCGGGCAGAATGTTGAGCAGCTCTTTAATCCATTGCATTATGGCCTTCTGCTTGCATCTCTGCTGGTCATCGGTATTTTGCACAAACTGGTCACCAGTTCCGAAAAAAAAACACTTGATCAGGAGTGCTCAAGTTCCGGCTTGTGATGTTTTTGTCAAGCAAACAGTGGTTCAGCATGAATGATGACCCGTCCTGCCTCGGGCAGGGAGCGGTAGATTGCACCTTCCAGTTGGCTTGTCAGGGTGTGTACCTCTTCAAGGAGCACCTCATCGTTAAATGAGCAATGGAGGGTAATGAAGAGTTTCTCGTGTTCTGTTTTATGGATATGGATGTCGTGAACATCCTGGATTTTATCAATGCCTTGTGATGCCTTGATAATGGTATCGTATACAAGCTTTTTTTCTTCTGTCTGAAGGGAGCACGTGGAGCGTTCGTCATTGCGGAGCGGATCAAGATGGATGCAGATATCGAGATCTCCGTCGAACTCCCTGCGCAACTCTTCTTCAAGAGCGTTAACGGTATCGTGCGCCTGCTTTATGGTGAGTTGCTGGTCGATTTCGACATCAAAGGTGATGTGTTTCTTATCATCGGTGAGGTTTGTCGAAATGTTATGGGCGTGAAGGTTGTGATTGAGGCCTATGACGTGCACCCGTTCGGCGATGGTTTCGCTGTTAAGCGCAATGGGGCGGGTGTTAATGGTGATATCGCCCACGGGGAACTCTTCGCGCACTCTTTTTTCAATATCGGCGCAAATTACCTGCACTTTTTCAACGGAAAGGGTTCTGTTGACACAGATGACCATTTCAATGAAGACCTGAGGCCCGGTTGGTTTTACACGGATTTTGTCGATTGCAATGACGCCGCCGATCGCCATGGTTATCTCCTCAATACGGTCGGCTAGCCCTTCGGGTGCAGCGTCGATCAGCACATCAATGGTTTTTTTGCCAAGGCTGAATGCGGCCCATCCCACCAGCAGGGCGACGGCAATACCTGCAATAGCATCAGCCCAGGCGATGCCCATTGAGACAAAAACGAGACCCAGAAGGACGACTGCTGAGCTCAGAATATCGGAGCTGAAGTGGAGCGCATCGGCTTCGAGGGCCTGACTGTTGGTCTCTTTCGCTACTTTTTTAAGTGCTCTCGAACGGGAAAAATCAACAACAATCGAGATAACCATAACGGCGACGGCATACCAATACCAGGTGACATCAATCTCTGTTTTTCCGGCAATAAGCCGTTCCAATGCGGTGTAGATGATCCAGATGCTCGTTACGACGAGAAGACCTGTTTCAATAAGTGCAGAGACGCTTTCAACCTTTGCGTGTCCGTAGTGGTGTTTGATATCGGCTGGTTTATCGCTCATTTTAACGGCAAAAAGGGTCAGGGAGGCAGCTCCGAAGTCGAGGGCGGAGTGGGCTGCTTCGGAAATAATGCCGATACTGCCGGTACTGATACCGACAACGAGTTTCATGATGGTAAGAAGAAGGCTTGCCAGAACCGAGCTAAAGGCAACCTGTTGTTTTTTATGATTGTTTTCCATTTGTGGTTAAATGTTTTGCTACGAACGCTTTCCGAATGTTGTTGTACTATCAGGGGGTTCCGTTTTTTTTGCCGTACTGGCAGCGGAGAGAGAATAATCACTAAAGAATCTCCAACTTTTATAATAGCACGAATTGCCTTCAGTTTATAATGCGGTATGGCGGAATCGGGATAATCACCAAGAAACATTAACCAACCGTTTCAGCGGGAAAAAATAATTGCCGTTTTTTTTTGCAAAACGTATATTCTGTGTGTTTGTGTGCGGTTTTTGTTATGGTTTAGCGGTCTTATTGCTTGTGTCTACGCTCGGTTTTGCAAATTGTGTCTTTGTTCTGAATTGTTTCGTGAGAAACAAAGCGGAAAGGCATTATTTCAAGGGGAACAGGTGAATAAAAAATCTTTTTGCCGGAGTGGCTTTGCTCATTGTTTTTTATCAATTGCAACCATAAGGGTTTTGTTTCTTGTTACAGCTCTCTTCTGTACGGACTGGCTTGGGGGGGCTTTACAGGCGGCAGTCAACAGGGATGCCGAAGAAGTTTATTGTTCAGAAGATTATGAGTCGAATCTTGCAGTCGCAAAGCAAATGGTAGAGAGTGCGAAAAAAAATCTCACTCCTTTTCATCCCGATTTTGCAATGTCTCTCAATAATCTTGGTGCACTCTACTCTATCCATGACCGTTACGCAGAAGCAGCTCCTCTCCTTGAGCAAGCCTTGGCCATCCGCGAAAAAATCCTGAACCCTCGCCATCCTGATGTTGCTCTCAGTTTGAATAATCTGGCAGAGGTTTACAGAGATCAAGGAAAGTTCAATGAAGCTGAACCGCTTTACCAGCGGGCACTTGCCATCCGCGAAAAAATCCTTAGTCCCGATCACCCCGACATGGCCCTTAGCCAGGCAAACCTTTCGGAGTTATATCGCATTCAGTGTCGGTACAGAGAAGCAGAGTTACTCTGCAAGCAAGCACTTGTTTCTCGTGAAAAGAATCCCGCCATCCCATCCAGCGTTATAGCCCAGAGCCTGAACAATCTTGGAAAGATTTATGTTGCCACAGGCCGTTTGAAGCAGGCAGAGCCACTCTACACAAGAGCACTGACTTTGTGGCAAGGGTGCCTTGGTAAAGAACATCCCGTGACAGCAAGGCCATTGAACAATCTTGGAGAGTTGTATCGTCTGCAGTGTCGCTATGCCGAATCCGAAAGCTGTTGTTTGCGTTCACTGGCTATTCGTGAGAAGTTCTATGGCCGAGACCATCCTGCTGTAGCGCTCACGCTCAACAACCTTGCTATGCTGTATTATGCCGTCGGTCGGTATGTCGATGCTGAACTGTTCTTTTTGCGGGCACTCGCCATTCGGGAGCATACCCTTGGCCCTGATAATCCGGTTGTAGCAACAAGTCTCAACAACCTTGGGAGTCTCTATTTTTCACTTGGGCGGCTTATTGAGTCTGAAGCGTTCTATCGGCGGGCACTCGCCATTCGGCAGAAAATTTTCAAGCCGAATCATCCTGAGATTATAGTAATTCTGAACAACCTCTCCGGGCTCTCTGTCGCCAAAAGCAATTACATTGATGCCGTGCGGCTCTCGGCGGATGCATTGGTAATGAGCAAAAATTTTTCAGGCTTATACAAGCCTGATGTAGCGGTACTTTGTAATAACCTTGGAGGGATCTCTTTCACCAAAGGGGATTATAAAAAAGCTGAAAGTCTCTACTTGCGAGCACTCGCTATCGGTCAGAACATCTATTCTCCGTTTCATCCCGACTTGGCGATAAGTCTCAATAATCTTGGAGAGTTGTATCGCACGACAGGTCGCTTTTCGGAGGCATTATCATGTTTTCGTCGAGCTCTTGACATTCGCAAGAAGTTTTTTGGTACAGAAAATCTCAATGTGGCAGAGAGTCTCAATAATCTCGCACTCCTGCATAAAAACATGGGCAGATATGGAGAGGGTGAACTGCTTTTCCTGCAAGCACTTGCCATTCGGGAGAGAATGTTTGGCTCGTTGCATCCCTCTGTAGCAATAAGTCTTAACAACCTCGCTTCGCTTTATTGTGCTCAGGGTCGTTATGCAGAAGCTGAACCGCTCTACTTGCGTGCACAGAGCATCAATGAAAAAGTTTATTCTTCTTTTCATCCCCTTACCGCTCTCTTTTTGAATAACCTTGCAGAGCTGAAAACTGCTCAAGGCAACTATCCGGAAGCTGAACATCTTTACCGACAGTCCCTCTCTATACAGGAAAAGCTTTTTGGCAACACTCATCCAGATGTTGCAACAACGCTCAATAACTTGGGAGAGTTGTTTCGTCTTGAGGGCAAATATTCTGAAGCATTGATTCTTTTCAAGCGATCGCTCCTTATTCGCGAGAAAATAACTGGTTTGGCAGCACACCCTGCTTTGGCAATAAGTTTTAACAACCTCGCATTGCTGTACAGTCAGATGCAAAAAAGGAAGGAAGCATTTGTTCTCTACAGGCGCGCTCTTGTCATGCAGGAAAAAATTCTGGGCAAGAATCATCCTGATGTAGCAACGATCATCCACAATATTACCACACTTTATGTTGCGGAAGGTCGATACAGGGAGGCCGAGCCTCTCTGCAAACGTTCACTGGCAATTGCAGAGAGATCCAAGGGAACTCCCCACCCCGATGTTGCTGCAATTCTTGATAATCTTGCGCTTATCTATCGAAAAACGGGAAGGCAGGACGATGCTGACAGAGTGGAAAAACGTGTAACACGTATCAGGGAGGAAAAACAATGATGAATATTCTTGCTGCAATTTTAATCCGGAGAGCCTTGCAGCTCGTATTTGCTTGCATCTTCAGTATGGTTACCGCTGTTTCCGTTGTGATGGCGGAACCGCTTAAAAGCAGCGAACACCATGAGGACGAAAGGGTTGCCTATCTCTTTCCTGCTGATAAAGGGGGGCATTACAGGGTCGCGCAACAACATGGAATCATTGTCGCCATGTCAGATCTTTCAGCCCCCATGACTTGGTATGATGCCAATGCGAAATGCGACAGCCTTACCTTACGTGGTTTTACGGATTGGGCACTTCCATCCAGGACGGATCTGAACCGACTCTTTTTGGCAAAGATGCTTTGGGAGGATTTCAGAGTGGTGACTATTGGAGTTCTTCAGTCTTTGAACAAGATAAAGCCTGGAGTAGGCGCTTTCTGGATGGCAAGGAGAATATTCGTGACAGGGAAATCCGTCTATACGTCAGACCCATAAGGAGATTCTGAAAAGTTGAGTGCTTTTATTGAAAAAATGGAGATGTGATGAAAAGTTTTCTGAAAATACTTTTGGCTCGACCACAGAGGCTGCTGCTCACCATTGCGGGTGTGATCACTTTTTCGCCGTACTCTCAGGCGGCGCCGCTTATTGTTGGCGATGAGTATGAAGGAGGCAGAATCTTCTATATTTTTCAACCCGGTGACAAAGAGTATGCAGAAACGGTTGATCAGGCTGTGATTCTCGCAAAAGCCGAGACTTCATCCTCTCTCTTCTGGACTGATAGCAGAAGCTCAACGGACAAGCTTGAAAGGATAGGTGCCCATGGCCAAAATGTGCAGGGCAGCACAAGGCAGGCGCGGCTGGTAAGGTGGAGACCGCTTTTCAGTCAATAAGTTCTTGCTATGGTGCTGCTAAAATAACGCAGATCATGGGATGTTTTGATTTTTCCTGAGGGGATGTGCGCAAAGTTGAGTGCGAGTGAGTTGTTGGTGCGTGTAGTCGATGCCGGGGTAACTCCCGGCTTTTTCGCGTCCTTGTTCACGCTTTTTTGTATGTTTAAATGCAAGGTTTTTTTGTTCTCTTGTAACGGTTTTGCTGTCATGGTGATCTCTCAATTTTTTTAATATATGATTGCAGTATGAAAATCGGTATTTCGTGTCATCACACATACGGGGGGAGCGGGGCAATTGCTGCCGAACTGGGCAAGGCACTTGCAGCCAAGGGGCATGTTGTTCATTTTTTCAGCCAGGCGGCTCCTTTTCGGCTTGGGGCTTTTTCGCGTAATATTTTTTGCCATGAGATCGAGGTGATGCACTATCCGCTTTTTGAGTGCCCTTTTTACTCTCTTGCCCTTGCTTCCAAAATTGCCGATATCGCCTATTATGAAAAGCTTGATATTGTCCATGCCCATTATGCAATTCCCCATGCACTAAGCGCCATGCTTGCCCGACAGATGCTTGAGGACAAGTGTGCCGAATCGAAGTGTTTTAAGCTGGTAACAACCTTGCATGGCACCGATATCACGGTTGTGGGAGCTGACAGGGGGATGCAGGATGTGGTGAGGCTGGCCATTAACAAGTCTGACGGGGTGACTGCCGTGTCGGCCTGGCTGAAAGAGGAGACGGTCAGGATGTTCAGTCCGAAAAAGGAGATCACGGTGATTCCCAATTTTGTTGATACCTATCTTTTTTTTCGCTCTCCGAAACCGGAAATTCGCGAACAGCTTGGTCTTGGGCAGGAAAAGATTGTTATTCATATATCTAATTTCAGGCCGGTAAAATGTATCGGCGACATTATCCGGATTTTTTATGCCTTGAGTCGACGTATTGATGCAACGCTGTTGCTTGTGGGTGATGGTCCGGAACGCAGTGATGCCGAAATCCAGGTTCGTCAGTTGGGAATTGTTGATCGGGTACGTTTTCTCGGCAAGCTTGATGATATTGTGCCGCTGCTCTCGATTGCCGATGTCATGTTGATGCCGAGCAATGTTGAGTCATTCGGCCTTGCTGCGCTTGAAGCCATGGCATGCGGAGTGCCGGTTGTGGCAACCATGGCTGGAGGGTTTCCCGAATTTATTGTTCCGGGAACTCATGGTTACCTGCTTGCTCCTGGAGATATCGAAGGTATGACAGAGAGGGCTCTTCTCCTGCTGTCAGATGCCGCTCATTGGCTTGAGTGCTCCAAAGCCTGTGTCCAACAGGCAAAGCGCTATGAAACGGCTTTGCTTGTTGAGCATTACGAGGCATATTATACAAGGCTGCTTGCCGGGGAGTAGCGGCGCTTCTTGTTTCTCTTTTCAGTAGCGTTTGGTCGTAAGGAGCACACTCCGGTATTTTTCGAGGTTTTCGAGCACCTCTCCTGTGCCTCTTGCAACGGCGGTAAGGGGATCTTCGCTTATATGCACGGCGAGCTTTGTCTCTTCGCTGATTCTTTTGTCGAGCCCTTTGATGAGTGAACCGCCTCCGGCAAGGAAAAGACCGCGGTTAAAAATGTCGGCAGAAAGTTCCGGTTTTGTTACTTCAAGGCTTTTTTTAATCGACGTAATGATCTGGCTGATAGGCGTGGAAATAGCTTCTCTTATAGTTGCTGAATTGACCTCTCGCTCTTCGGGAAGGGCAGTTACAAGGTTCCTGCCCCTTACCATCATGGTAAGCTCTTTTTCGAGTTTATAGGCAGATGCGATTTTAATTTTTACGTCTTCAGCCGTCCGCTCGCCGATGGCGAGGCTGTATGCTTTGCGGAAGTGACGGACAATCGCATTGGTGATATCGGTTCCGGCAACCCTGAGAGATTCGCCCGATGCAATGCCGCCAAGTGAAATAACGGCAATTTCTGTCGTGCCACCTCCAATATCGACAATCATATTGCCCATTGGCTCTTTGACATCAAGCCCTATGCCGATTGCTGCGGCCATTGGTTCTGTTACCAGGTAGACCTCTTTGGCGCCGACATGCTCGGCAGAGTCGCGTACAGCCCGTTTTTCAACTTCGGTGATACCTGACGGGATACCGATAACCATTCGGCGGATGCCGAATGAAAACTGGGTTTTGGTTTTATTGATCAGCCCCTTGATCAGTTCTTCTGTTGCCTCATAATCAGCAATGACACCGTTGGCAAGTGGCCGGATTGTTAAAATGCCTGGATGGGTCTTTTCATGCATGAGAAGAGCTTCATGTCCGATAGCCACAATTTTTCCCGTATTACGCTCACGTGCGACAATTGATGGTTCATTTAAAACCACGCCTTGACCTCGGATAAAAATCAACGTGTTCGCTGTTCCGAGATCAATGGCGATATCACGGAACAGATTGCTGAAAAAGCTCATAGTATCACGGTTCTATATGTCATGTCATAGTGGCTTGGAATGGAGCCGATTCAGGCTATATTCCAAGGGTTCAACTGAATCTCTTAAGGTAGATTAATGCAACTTTTTTTCAAATCAAAAAATTGTTTCCTTTACTACTTTTTTTAACCACTCTTCTCTGTCATTAGCCTTATAGAGAGAGGTTTCTATAAACAGAGATCTTGAGTTACATTGTTCTAAAAGAATTTGTGAGTCCAGATAACCAAAAAAAAGCAAGCAGTGTTGCGCATATATCGTTTTGCTGAAGAACGTTCAGCATTGAAAGAGCAACTGGATCGGAGCGTTACGTTTGATGTTTCTGTTCAGAAGGCTGTTGAAGAAATTTTGCTGCAGGTACGCCAGCATGGAGATGGTGCTGTGCTCGATTATACGGAACGCTTTCAGGGAGTCCGTTTGACCGACATGCAGGTTTCCCCTGATGCCATTCAGGAGGCCTATCATCATGCCGATCCCGCTTTTCTTGCTGTGCTTGAGGAGGCCTATGGCAATATTGTCCGGTTTCATCAGCATGAGGTGGAAAAAAGTTTTTTTTATGAGGCTGATGGGGGAGTATTGCTTGGCCAGCGGGTAACCCCAATGGAAAAAGCACTGCTCTATGTTCCGGGTGGGCAGGCATCGTATCCCTCTTCAGTACTTATGAATGCTGCACCGGCAAAAGTAGCCGGAGTCAAGCATATTGCTATGACCACCCCCTGTGACGCATCGGGAGAGGTGAGTCCCACTATTCTTGCTGCAGCCGCTGTTGCCGGTATTGGTTCTGTTTACAAGCTTGGTGGCGCACAGGCAATAGCTGCTTTTGCCTATGGCACCGAGACCATTGCGAAGGTGGACATCATTACCGGCCCGGGCAACAAATATGTGGCATTGGCCAAAAAACAGGTCTTCGGCCACGTTGCTATTGACAGTATAGCGGGTCCTTCTGAAGTGGTTATTATTGCTGACGCATCGGCCAATCCTGAATTTATCGTCCTTGACCTGTTTGCCCAGGCAGAGCATGACGCGGATGCATCAGCGGTGATGATCACTCCATCAGAATCGTTGGCCAGGGCTGTAAGGGAGTGTGCGGAAGCGCGTCTTCCAGCAATGCTTCGGCGTGAGATTATTGCCTCTTCTCTGGAGCAGAACGGCGCAATTGTGCTTGTCAGCTCACTTCAAGAGGCTTGTGCTGTCTCGGATATGATTGCGCCCGAGCATCTTGAGTTGCATGTTGAGCATCCATGGGAGATATTACCGGATATTCACCATGCCGGTGCGATTTTTATGGGCGGCTATTCCTGCGAAACGGTAGGTGACTATTTTGCCGGACCGAACCATACCTTGCCGACCAACGGTACGGCACGTTTTTTTTCACCGCTTTCGGTGCGTGATTTTGTCAAGCATACATCGATCATCTCTTATTCAAAAAAGCAGATGCATAGCTGCGGAGAGAAAGTTGCAGCTTTTGCTGATCTTGAGGGGCTTCAGGCTCACGGCGAGGCTGTCAGGGCAAGATTGAGAACGTTATGAGAGCTGGCGACTTTGATTATGAACTGGCGGAGGAGAGGATTGCCAAATATCCTCCTCTTGAGCGTGGTTCGACCCGTCTTCTTGTACTCGACCGTAACACCGGAGCAATTGAGCATTCCTCTTATGCCAGCCTGGATGCTTTTTTGCAGCAGGGTGACCTCCTCGTGCTGAACAATACCAGAGTTATCCGGGCGAGGCTCTTTGCCTGCAAACCGAGCGGTGCGAAGATTGAGTTGATGCTTCTTGAGAAGCACGGTGAGGAGCAAAGTCTGGTGCTTTACCGCGGGAAGCTGAAACAAGGCGACACACTCATGTCGCACGATCATGAACTGCTGGTGACAGAGCTGGTCGATCACGGAATTGCCCGTATTGCCCTTTGCGGGGAGCGATCGCTTCATGACCTTTTCGATTGTTTCGGGAGTGTGCCAATTCCACCCTATCTTAAACGGGAGGCGGAGGAGGTTGACCGGGAGCGTTACCAGACCGTATTTGCCGAATTGCCAGGATCAGTAGCTGCACCGACAGCTTCACTGAACATGACATCCGAACTGCTTGACAAACTTCGCCGTAAGGGCGTTGCTGTTGTTACCCTCACCCTCCATGTTGGTCTGGGTACCTTTCTTCCTGTAAGGGTCGATGCGCTTGAGGAGCATGTCATGCACCGTGAGTATTACTCAATACTGCCGGAGTGTGCCGAAAAAATCTGCAAGGTAAAAAATGCAGGCGGAAGGGTTGTTGCAGTTGGCACTACTGTTACCAGGGCACTTGAACATGCTGGAGAGCGCATTAAGACGTTTGAAGGAGATGAACCGCTGACCGGCGAAGCCGATATTTTTATCTATCCTGGTTATCAATTCCGTATGGTTGATTGCCTTCTGACCAACTTTCATGCGCCACGATCAACGGTATTGATGCTTACAGCCGCATTTGCCGGCCCCGATAACCTTCGCCATGCCTATCGCGAATCGCTCGGAGAAGGGTACAGCTTTCTCAGTTATGGTGACAGCATGTTTATTGCTTAGGATTTTGTTTTACACCATCGCGTCGTTTTCCTCTCAGCCTTAAAGAAAGAGGCTGAAATAATCCCTGTCCTGAAAAAATTAGTCGTTTCCGCTGGTATCGAAAAGAGCAGTTCTTGTTTATAAAAGGGAGGTATGGTATTTTTAAAGTTGTCCGCTTGTTGCGTGACAGCAGAGAAGCCTTCCCGGCATTTTCTTGAAGTGCATTTATTTCAAACACACATAACACTGGGAGATTGACCTTATGAGTCTTGTAGACCAATATCGCACGCATACCGAAGAGCGGGCCAAGCTCAGCATTCCACCGTTACCGTTGACTGTTGAACAGGCTCGCTTGCTTGTTGGCCTGCTCAAGCAGGATGTTGTTGAGGAAAAAGAGTATCTGCTTGAATTATTTCGTGAGCATATCAGTCCGGGTGTTGATGAGGCCGCGTTTGAAAAAGCTGCTTTTCTTGATGCCATTCTCAAGGGGGAGGTATCCTGTACCGTGATCGACAAGGTCGATGCGGTCAGAATTCTGGGTACCATGCTTGGCGGCTATAATGTCAAGCCACTTGTTGATGCGCTCAGCCATGATGACTCGTCAATATGCAGCGAAGCTGCTGCGATGCTGAAAAATACCCTTCTGGTCTATGACCTGTTTGATGCTGTGGTTGACCTCTCAACAACCAACCCTTATGCCAAAGATGTACTCAAATCGTGGGCAGAAGCCGAATGGTTTACCGCAAAGCCCACCCTGCCGGAAAAACTTACCCTTACGGTTTTCAAAGTGCCAGGTGAAACCAATACTGATGATCTCTCACCGGCGAGCGAGGCCTTTACCCGCAGTGATATCCCCCTTCATGCCCGCTGTATGCTTGGTACCAAAATAACTGATCCGATAGAAACCATTGCCGAACTGAAAACAAAAGGTCATCCGCTTGCTTATGTGGGCGATGTTGTCGGTACCGGATCAAGCCGGAAGTCGGGTATCAACTCGGTTCAGTGGCACATTGGTAATGATATTGCGGCAGTACCGAATAAACGGACTGGCGGGGTGGTGATAGGAAGTATCATTGCACCCATATTCTTTAATACTGCAGAGGACTCCGGGGCGTTGCCCATTGAGGCTGATGTAACGGCAATGGAGATGGGCGATGTTATTGATCTCTATCTTTCTAACGGTACCATAGTGAAGAATGGGGAGGTCATTGCACGTTTCGAACTCTCACCGAATACGATTGCTGACGAGGTGCGTGCCGGAGGACGCATTCCGCTGATTATTGGAAGAACCCTGACCAGAAAGGCACGTAAAACGCTTGGATTGGGTGAAGACACGATTTTCCTGAGTCCGGAACAGCCAGAAGACAGCAGTAAAGGGTATACGCTTGCTCAGAAAATGATTGGCAAGGCCTGTGGTCTTCCGGGTGTGCGTCCGGGTATGTATGTTGAACCGGAGACACTGACGGTTGGTTCGCAGGATACAACGGGAGCCATGACCCGTGATGAGGTGAAAGAGTTTGCTGCACTGAGTTTCAGCGCAGATCTTTTGATGCAGAGCTTTTGCCATACCTCAGCCTATCCAAAGCCTTCTGATGTAAAATTGCACAGAAGCCTCCCATACTTTATTATGAGCAGGGGCGGCGTTTCGCTTAAACCCGGAGACGGAGTTATTCACACGTGGCTGAACCGTATGGTGCTCCCCGATACGCTCGGTACCGGTGCTGATTCCCATACCCGTTTTCCAATAGGCATTTCCTTCCCCGCAGGCTCCGGGCTTGTTGCTTTTGCCGGTGTTACCGGAAGCATGCCACTGAATGTTCCTGAATCGGTGCTTGTGCGTTTTACCGGTGAGCTGCAGAAAGGGATCACGCTGCGCGATCTGGTTAACGCTATTCCCTATGTGGCTATCAAGCAAGGTTTGCTGACTGTCGAAAAGAAAGGCAAGAAAAATATTTTTGCTGGCCGTATTCTTGAAATAGAGGGACTGCCGAAACTTAAGGTTGAGCAGGCTTTTGAGCTCAGTGATGCTTCTGCTGAACGGAGCGCTGCAGCGTGTACTGTACAGCTCGATAAAGAGCCGGTAATCGAATATCTTAGCTCGAACGTCAAATTGCTCGAAGAAATGATTGCGCAGGGCTATGGCGATGCAGAGACCCTGCAACGTCGTATTGGCAAGATGAACGCCTGGCTTGAAAACCCCGTTCTTCTTGAGCCTGATGCTGATGCAGAATATGCCGCAGTGATCGAAATAGATATGAGCAAGGTCACCGAACCGATTCTTGCCTGTCCCAATGATCCTGACGATGTCATGACGCTCAGTGAGGTGTTGCTTTCTGATATCATGCCGAAAGTCATTGATGAGGTTTTTGTCGGAAGCTGCATGACCAATATCGGCCATTTCCGCGCTCTTGGCGAAATTTTGCGCAATAAGGGTGTTGCGCCTGTAAAGCTTTGGATTGTTCCGCCTACGAAGATGGACATGATAAAACTGGTTGAGGAGGGCTATTACTCGGTATTTGGTGCATCCGGCGCCCGTATTGAGCGTCCAGGATGTTCACTCTGCATGGGCAATCAGGCAAGGGTGGCTGATAATGCAGTAGTTTTTTCTACCAGCACCAGGAACTTCGATAATCGCATGGGTACCGGCGCTCAAGTCTATCTTGGTTCTGCAGAGCTTGCTGCTGTATGCGCGCTTCTTGGTCATTTGCCGAACAAAGACGAATATATGGAGATATTTAATCGGCATCTTTCAGGTGGAAAAGAAGAGAACATTTATCGATATCTTAACTTTCACAAGCTTGAAAAAGCAGAATTAGAGTTGCTTGTTGAGTAAAAAAAACATTTATTAAAGCGGGATGTGAAATTTTTTTGCATATTCCGCCCTACAGTAGGCTTTTGAAAAGTCGCTGTTTTTTTTTATTATTCGAGAGCTGATGAAGCTGTCAATTATCAAACAACAAAAATAATAATAGCAATGAAAAAACTTTTCATTTTCCTCTTTCTTTTAAGCTCAGTTTCTTT
>CAIMHT010000084.1 GCA_903840935.1 uncultured Chlorobiaceae bacterium | reverse complement strand
GTTGTATAATATTAGTTATGTAAAGTAAATGATATAACCAGTTATTATTGAATGCTTTGTGTGATTGATTTCTGGTTATTTGGTGTTTGTGGATTGTCGCTTATGAATAATTTCACAAGAAGTATTGGTTACAATATGATAAGGTTTTGTGGTTCGGTAAGGTTTGATTTTGTGTGTATTGTTGTATTTACATCAATACTGATATCGCACAGGACATATTTACTACAATACTTCGATAGCTCTGTATCAGGTGTTTTTGCTATTTTGCTGGTAGTTCAGGTAACACAACTCCCATGCGGGAAGCATAAGGGAGAGTTCGACGTCACTCTCCCCTCTCTCATTGTGGCATAGCTGCTAAAAAGATAAATCCCCACAACTTCTGGTCAGTGCTTCAGGATGGCTGGTACAATAGCTGTAATCATCTCTGCGTTATTTGACTTGATAACGTATCATTCCGCACTGTCATGGACAAATTTGCTGTGCATGTCGCTGGTGAGTGCTTCAATGTGCTGGCTGAGCTCTTTGACGAGTTCGGTCAGTTGCGTGTTCTGCTGAAGCAATATGAGGAGTTGCTCGGACTGTTGAACGGCAAAGGTCTGGCGTTGTTCGCTTGCTTTGGCGAGAGCTTCGCGGTGTTGTGCGTCAGCATCGGCATGTGCCTTGTCTCGATCAGCCTGTCGTGTCTGAGCGAGCAGTATAAGCGGTGCGGCATAGGCTGCCTAGAGGCTGAAGGCTAAATTGAGCAGGATAAATGGGTAGAGATCAAACCTGGCAAAACCGGTGGCGTTCAGGCTGATCCAGATGGCGACGATGATTGTCTGGCCGACAAGAAAAACAGGTGTGCCAAAAAATCGGGCAAAAGCCTCGGTTTTGAGTGAGAACCAGTCGTCACCGAAAACTGAGCCAAGATGAATATGCGGAAAATGGAATCGAAAGTAATTGTTTGGCACTTCGGCGTTTGGGGTTGTATCCGGATGTTTAGGGATGGTTTTCATACAATCTCCTTTGTTGAAACAAGAAACCCGGACAGAACTTGCGTCCTGTCCGGGTTTTGGTAAAAATAGCCGAAAAGCTTAGTAGCGATTATCTCTTCTTGGCGATCTTTCTTCGCGAGGTCTTTCTTCGCGAGGTTTCGCTTCGTTAACCGTTACGGTGCGACCATTCAAATCTTTGCCGTTCATTGATTCGATGGCTTCACGAGCTTCACTGTCCTTAGGCATTTCAACAAATCCAAAACCCTTTGAGCGGCCTGAAAACTTGTCGTTGATGATGCTCGCGTTTGCAACCTCTCCAAACTCGGAGAAAGCATCACGAAGATCATCCTCAGAAACAGTATAAGCCAAATTACCGATGTAAATATTCATTTTTAATATCAGTGTACATGTGCATTGATAGAGAGAGATACCTGCAAGTAACCAAAGCACAAATTACTTGAATAGCGATCAGCCAACCATTGACTGAATTCTATATGAAGTTTAACGTAATTACCGGCCGTTTTCAAACATAAAATGCATTGAGTGCATTATTTCTGAAATATTTTATGCGGGCAATGCGCATGCCGGCTGTGCAAATTGATTCTAAATAATTAAAAAAAAATATGTTACGTTAATTCAACGAACAAATCAAGCCTGTCGAGCTAATTGCGGACAGACAAAAAAAAGGCAGGAATTGTGGTTCCTGCCTTTTTAAAACCATAAGCACGGTGCTTAATGGCGGATAATCCTATATGGACTATTTTTTTTCCGGTACTTCGCGCTCTTCCTTGACGGCATAGTTGATCAGATAGTCGTAGAGCCTGATAAGGCGCGAATTCTGATTGTTCTGATCGATCCAGTGACCAATCATACCGATGGTGCGTGCCAGAACGAAGAATCCGTTAAGTGAGTATTCCGGGAAGTCAAGATCCACCAGAATGCACCCGATGGTGCCGTCTACGTTCAGGATAAGGTTATCCTTCTTGGCTGTGGTAATCTTTTCGACCTGAAGCGCATAGTCGAGGCATGGGGTATGCAGCGTCGTCTGCTTGGTAACGTATTCAACCAGATATTTTACCCGTTTATCCGGATTTTTGACGCTCTTCACCCTGTGGCCAATGCCCGGAACCGGACCGACATTCTGCTTCATCCAGTTCAGAAATCCCGGGATATCATTTGGATACTCCTTGACGCCGTACTTGAAATATTTTCCGGCATTGGTAACCGCACCGCCGAATCTTGGTCCGATCATGGTCATGCCTGCAGAGACCGCCTGTGGCAGGTCGATTCCTGCACATGCAGCAATAATGGAGCCGAATGCGCCGGAAACTGCCGGGCCGTGGTCGGCTGAAATCATGATAATGCGTTTGATGATTTCAGACTCTTCTTTTGATGGCAGTTTTTTGTTCCACAAAAGACCGATAACGTCCTCGATGCCATATCCTTTCTCGCAAAGTTCAGATGCGGCATAGCCAACGTAACGGGGCTCTTCTCCACGGTCGTCAGAAATGGTGGTACGAATGAGGGGTTCGACAATGACGTCGCCCTGCTTCATTACCTCCTGAACACTCGGAGGCAGTGCTGGAAGGAGTGCTTCCTCAAGTTCTGCTTCCGGTTTTATAACGCCACTCTTGAGCAACTCCTGGTAAACTTGCTTGATCGCCTTGCTGAGTCCACCAAAGGTTTCGGGAACAACGGCTCCAGCTTCCCGTAGTGCATTGATTTTTGAGCGAGCTGATCCAAGCCCTTTTTTACCCTCTTTTGCACCGGCATGGCCGAATTTCATTCCTTGGGGAAGTACATCCTGGCAGGTTCCACCGATTGAAGCGATCACTTTAATGCGCCGTATCTCTTTGCCGAGCCATTCAGCCGCCTCTTCTTCAAGCGTTCCGCCAACCTCTCCGATGATAACGACAGCTTTGGTGTCCGGATCGTTTTCAAACATATTGAGGTAAGTGACAAAGTCTGTACCTGGATAGGAGTCTCCGCCGATAGCTACGGCCGAAGTGATTCCATTGCCATTCTGGGCACAGAGCCACATCGCTTCGTTCGAAAGTCCGCCTGACTTGGTGATGACACCAAATGAACCTGGACGGTAGAGGTTACAAAGCTTAAGGTTTTTGAATTCTCCACCAATAACACCAAGGCGACACTCTCCTGCCGACATGATACCAATCGAGGATGGTCCGTTAAAGATTTTGCCGCACTCAATTGCATACTTGCGCAGTCTTTTGGCATCTTTTTCCGGAACTCCTTCGGTAATCATGGTCACAAGCTTGATCCCTTTTGCATCAAGCGCCTCTTTTGCTGACTGATAGGCACGGGATGCACCGATGTAGATCAGCGCGGTATTGATTTGAGGGTTTTCCTCAAGGGCTTTTGCGAGCGAGGAGTAAACCGTAACATTGTTCAGCTCCCCTCCCCGGTAAATCTCTTTCTGCTGGCCTTCCTCCGGCGGGTAAACAAACGCCTGCACGGTCAGTGGCCGGTTGATCAGAAAGTCGAACTGAGCCATCCGCCTTGCAGCATTCACTCCAGCAATACCGCCAATGATGACCGCTCGTGTATCCTTATTTGCTAAAATACTCACGATTCTTACGGTTTATAAGTTAGAAGTTTCTCTTTGGGGTTCTTGCGATACCGTTTTGCCGTTATGAATTCAGGGCAAGGTCAACAATATCGGTCATAGGCATGCTGCGATCGTAAACATGAATGTCGAATCCCTCTTCTTGCAGCTTTTTCATTGCGGCAAGTCCCTGGTTTTCATTTGGTCCACCACGTCTTACCCAAATCTGCACGTTTTCAAGGTATCCTTTCGATTTACTTTCACGGAATCCGTTGATAATACCGCTAAAGGTTGCCTTGACATCTGTGAAGTTTGCTATGGCGCCGCCGACAATAATATGCTTGATATTGGGAAGCCTGCAGATGGTTTCTGTCAGAGCTTCTACTGCCCAGTCTGGAGGATCACCGGTATATTCGGCGTAATTGGCTATTGAACCACCTCTTGCGACTACGGCATCGGAATAGAAGACCGATGCGCCACCGCCAGCCGTAAGCAGTGCAATGTCTCCACCCGGTACTTCAACCAGCTTGACCGATCCCTTGATGCGGGCATCGATATCCATGATCTGCTGTTCAGCTTCAGTGTAAGAGCGTCCGATTTCGGAAACCGGTTTGAAATCCCAGTCAGCATGACGGAAGCGCGCATCCCAATCAATGTTCATGACAGCATCAAGCGCGGCAAAGCGCATGTCACTTTTGCGTATGACAAGCGGATTGATCTCGATTGACTGCGCGTCTTCATCTTCAAAGCAGAGAATAAGACGTGATGCGATTTTAGCAACACGCTCGGCGATTTCACCGATGAAACCAGCCTCATGGGCTGCTTCTGTAATACTTTCAAGAGTAGGTGTTTCATCAAGAGGAATGAAGAGCCGTTTTACCGTATCCCAGTTCTCTTCGATATCAACACCGCCCTTGTTGGAGAGGAGAAGTTCGCTTCCGTCGCGGTTGCCGGCAATGGATAGATAATACTCCTCGTCGTGGTCGAGCATCTCGGCAACAATAACCTGACGAACGACCGATGTACCGATCTCGCGTCCTATCATCTCTTTTGCTGCTTCATAAGCCTCGTCAAGATTAAGCCCAAGCTTGACCAGTCCGAGCTTGAATCGCCCTCCGATAGCTTCATGAGCTTTCACAACGAGTTTTGATTCTCTCAACCATTTATTAGCTTCCCCAAGCTGCGCAAGGCGGTCGGGATCCATGATAACAACATAATTTGGCACAGGAATGCCCCATTTGTTGAATAGTTTCATGGCTGGCCCTTCAAGTATCTTAGCCATACTATCGGATTTTGTATGTTAATGGGTAGAAACACTGCACAGAAAAGTGCAAGATTTTAAGTTAACTAAATATTTATTTGTTCCAATAGTTTCACAAATAAACGATCGTTATGAATAATTTTCTGCTTTGGTGGCAGTCGTTGCCCTCACAGATGAATCCTGTGATCTTTTCCGCCGGTACATTTGCCATTCGCTGGTATGGCATGATGTATATTATTGCCTTCGGAGTCGTCTATTTGCTGAGCCGTTATCGCATCCGGAGTGAAAAGCTTCCTTTTGAGCGATCCTTTGTCGGTGATGGTCTTACCTGGGCAATGGTGGGTGTTGTTCTGGGTGGTCGCCTAGGCTATATCCTTTTTTATGGAATGGCCTCCTTTCTTGCCGATCCTCTCGGTACGCTTCTCCCTTTTGTCTCATCTCCCGGAGGATGTCGTTTTTCCGGCATTACCGGTATGTCCTATCATGGAGGGGTAATCGGCGTTATTATCGCACTTTTGCTCTTTACCCGCTCGCAGAAAAGAGGTTTTTTTGAAACATTTGATCTTTATATCCCGGCCATACCTCTTGGCTATACCTTCGGTCGTCTTGGCAACTTTATCAATGGCGAACTTTATGGACGGGTGACCGATTCGGTATTCGGTATGTATTTTCCGCTTGCTCCAACCTGGCAGCTTCGCCATCCTTCACAGCTTTATGAAGCATTTTTTGAAGGGATTGTGCTTTTTATTCTCCTCTGGATCCTGCGCAAAAAATCCCCGTTTACTGGATTTCTTTCGGCTTCCTATCTTTTCGGTTACGGATTTGTCCGCTTTTTTATTGAATACGTTCGTGAACCTGACGCCCAGCTCGGCTTTGTCTTCCTGAATTTTTCGATGGGTCAGGTGCTCTGTTTCATTATGATGGTTGCGGGGGTTGCGGTGTTTCTTTTTAACAGACCTGCAGCCCGGTCAGCGGGGATGTAGGAGTACCCCTTCCCCGTTGACGAATGATCGGAGTCAGGCTTTTGGTTGCCGCAGGAAGATGTACCCTGTGAGGGCAATGAGCGCAGCAGCAACTCCCCAGATTGAGGGCGCAAATCCTGAGCCGCCCTGGTACATGCTGAAAATACCGAAGAGAAAAAAGATGACCGCAGCCCCGATTTTTATGATGTTTTCAGGGAGTCGCGCTCCGAGCATTTTTCCTGCAATAATTGCCAGCCCATCCGAAATCACCATACCGATGGTTGAGCCAAGCCAGACCGGCAGAAAAGGGTGGGTTGAAGCAAGGGTGATGGTGGAGAGCATCGTTTTGTCACCAAGCTCAGCCATGAAGAAGGTTGAAAAGACCAGCCAAAAAGGGTTTATTCCGGTTTTGCAACTTTTTTCATCCTCATCAAGTGTGTCACCGCGAAGTGTCCAGAAACCGAAAGCAATAAAGGCAATACCTGCCACAAATTTGATCCATTCTGTAGGCAGTTTGTCGCCTATAAACCATCCGATGCCTGCGGAAAAAACATGAATGGCAAGGGTTGCCCAGAAAATCCCCCATAAAACAACGCTGGTATTGTAACAGGTTGCAAGCGTCAGTGCTACAAGCTGGGTTTTATCTCCAAGTTCAGCCAGAAAAATCATGACCAGTGACAGCCAGAATGCGTCCATTGATGGGTGGGGTTAGAGGTAGAAAATTAAAACAACAAGTATAGGAGAATGGAGCGGGAGGTGCAAGCAGAAAAAAACAGAGGCAATGTCATATTGAATTACACACAGAAGGACTCACGTTATATGGGTCCTTCTGCGTCGAGTGGAAGCTTGAGCAAGAGCGTTCTTGTTGATGGCTCGTGATTTCAAGTATAAAAAGATCGCTGCCGCAAAGCCCATTGGGGCAAATTTTTGTAAAATCTGATCAAGATGGCTCAGTCTTCGATATTCTCGTTCAGTGAATCCTCCGCTTCAGCCCAGTCTTCCTTATCAGCTCCGTGTTGTTTGCCTTTCGCTTCCCAGAGCTGATAGGCTGTAAGCCTGATCTGCTCCTCACGCTCTTTCTGTTGCAGCAACTGTTCTGCCGTTTTGTTTGATCCGTTTGACATAGCTGTTTTCAAATTATAGTTGAAGAAAAACTGAAACCCACATGAATCACAAAAGATAACAATAATTTTTGCTTAAAAATTCACGCAAAAAACACTTGCCTGTTTTTTTTCGTCAAGAACTTACTTCTATAGCTATCAGAAGTGTTGTTGTGAGCTCGAAAAGGCAACGAAATGGTCTTCGCGAAAATCAGGTTTTTTCACGCTTAATTAATCACTGGACTGATGAAAAGAGGTTTCAGTAACCGAGGAATTCTGCTAAATTAAACGTATGGCGTTCCGTAACAGAGAGCACATTGTCGCTGCTGCCGTTTGGTGACATCAACTATTTTTTGATAAAATAATTGAAAGGAGATTTCTCATGGCAAAGATTTTTTCGCTGATTATCTCTGTAATCGTTATGTTTTTTTCGTTAACAGCCCGGGCCGAATCAAAATCAGCCTCTCTCAAACTGGATCCCCTGGTCACCCTTGGTACCTATAAGGGGCTGGTTGAAGATCATTTGGGCGGTGTTTTGCGTACGGCAAGGGTAATTGCGTTGACTTCAGAAGCCGGATCGGCTAAATGGGAATCAGTCAAGCCCATGCTTGATCGTTTCAGCAATGACCTTGCAACCGATGCGACGGTGTGGTATGCTCTACCTGATGGCAGTTATTTCTCAACGGAAACAGGAGGAGTAAGCGATCAGAATTTGAAGGATCGCAACTATTTTCCGAAACTCATGTCGGGTCAGGACGTTTTTGGTGACTTGGTGATAAGTAAATCGACCGGTCACCGCTCGATAATTGTTGCCACTCCAGTGATGGTGAATGGAAAAGTTGTCGCGTCCGTTGGCGTCTCCGTAAGGGTCCGTCTCTTGTCAGCATTGCTTGATTCGGATACAAAATTGCCGGATAACGCCTATTTCTATGCTCTCGATCCTGAAAACAGGATTGTTCTGCACAGAAATGTGGATCGCATGTTCAAGAGCGTCAGTGATGTGGGTGACGAAAGCCTTGGTGATGCATTCAAAACCATTATGACCAAGGACCAGGGGGTATTCAACTACACGCTGCACGGCAAGAAAATAACGTCGATATTCATGAAGTCTACTACCCTTGGCTGGTATTTCTTTATTGCACAGGAACGAAAGTGATTAATTGAACAAGAAAATTTTTGAAATCTCAAGGAATTACCATCTATTACGGGCCTGTATGAACCGTAATAGATGGTAATTTATTTAAAAAAAAGAGAATATGGTTTGCCTATGATACCTGCAACAAGAACAGCTATAGAGCGTGATGTAGCGAGGTGTGCCGAGCTTCTGGGAATCCTTTTCACTCAGGAGCAGGAGTTTACCGCTGATGCTGAAGCGCAGTCGCGAGCGCTCTCGATGATCATCCGTAACCCGGAACTGGGCAGGATCTTTGTTGTTGAAATTGATGGAGTGATTGAAGGGATGGTGATGCTCCTTTTTTCCGTAAGTACCTGTCTTGGCCGAAAAGCCGCCTTGCTTGAAGATATGGTTGTGGCGCCTGCATGGCGCACCAAGGGTCTCGGAACCCTGCTGATCAATCATGCTGTGGATTTTGCCCGTAGAGAGGGATTCGGCCGTATCACGCTCCTCACCGACCGCGATAACGAGGCGGCACAGCAATTTTACCGGGCGCAGGGGTTTGCTCAGTCAGAGATGGTAGTTTTCAGAAAGCTTCTTGACGACGGAACAGTCATGAATAAAAGTGAATCCGATACATGGATGTGCCGGGAGTGCGGCTATCTCTATGACCCAGCTGAAGGTGACCCTGAAAGCCGCATAAAAGAAGGCACTCCTTTTGTTGAGGTATCCGGCCATTGGAGTTGCCCGGTTTGCTTTGCCTCAAAGGCTGATTTTGAGCCATTTTTATGATTTTTTCGATAAAGCCATCATGAAAAAAAAGGAAGTGATTGATGGTATGTGCCCCTAATTGCTTAAAGAAGCAGTGCCCTTAGCTTAAAGAGGGCTGACTTCAGGCGAAAGAAAAACTTTTTTCTTCAAAAAGCCGTTCACATGCGTCCACCACAGCCGGATCATAAAGAGTTCCGCGACCGTGCTTGATTTCTGCTAATGCGGCATCAATCCCAAGCTCAGCGCGATAAGGACGACGCGATGCCATAGCTTCAATGACGTCTGCCACTGCCATAATTCTCGATTCAAGCGAAATTTCTTCTCCCTTCAGTCCTTGCGGATATCCGCTTCCATCCATTCTCTCATGATGCTGCAAGATTGTAAGAGCAATCGGCCAGGGAAATTTAATATTTTTGACAATGTCATAACCAGCCTCGGCATGGGTTTGAATCAACAGGTATTCGACCTTGCTGAGCTTTGCCGGTTTCGTCAGAATTTCAACCGGAATACTGATCTTCCCTACATCATGAATAGTTGAGGCCAGCTCAATACCATGGATTGTGTCCTCCGACAAACCCAGCT
>CAIMHT010000083.1 GCA_903840935.1 uncultured Chlorobiaceae bacterium | reverse complement strand
TCTCCGTCATAAATGCCTATAATGAGGTGTTATTACGCTTTTGATCAAGGTTTGCCTAAGATTTTTAAATATTTTCGATCTTCAAATATCAATATAACGTATTATTATATATTATCATAGCGTCTTTTCGTTCAAACACTAAGTACTCAACAACAGAATAGGCCAAATCCGATGTAGGTACGGTTGAATGATCCCCAAACGGCATAGGATATATCTTCCCAGGATTGTTAAGAACATTACAAGGTAGCCTCTTACCTAATACGCGCTCGAACTTTAAGCCTAAGTGGTTCGCCATTGCTTCAGCGAGCTTCGATTCCGGATCATTATCGCCAAAACTAAAATTAAGAAGCAGACTGTCTCGATAACCCAAAGCCGCTAAACGGCTAGCGATAATCCCGGAATCCACTCCGCCGCTGAAAAGCAGTACCGGATCTTCTTGGTCACCAATATATGTTTTGAGGATGGTATCAAGACGTCTCTCTACTTCGTCTGCTTGCTGTTCTGCATTCAAGGAAGATATATGGCCTTTTTGGGGCAGTTCTACTGGGCATTCTATTTTGGTTCCGCAATATCTGAAACCAGGAATAAATCTATGAACATGCCTCCAAGGGGAAAGAGGTGGAATAATCGCACCAAATTGGAGTACGCTAAAAACCGCCTCGTCGTCGATTCGCGAGTTCGCGTCCGCTAAACCGTTTGGAGTTGAAGCCATACGGCCAGTGTCATCAATATAGCGTCCTCGGGTATCGCAGGGTGGTATTTCGTATTCATCAGGGTTCATGTGTACTGTTCCTTTTTCTCTTGCCTAACAATAATTAGATTGATCCGCCTATACCGCGAATTGTTGAGTTGCAATCAATATAAGACGTCAATTTCAAACCACCACGGATACCATTAATCGAATTTTTAAAAATCATTTAAACCTACTTGTGCGTTTTATTTCAGCGTCTTATATGGATCGGCATAAAAACATTTTTTTCGGCCCGTCAACAGAGCAACGAACTCCAGATAAGCCCAAGTTTTAAAAATGGTTGTTCATACGTCTTTACGGCCACGTTACTAAACGGTTAGAAGGTCAGCCCGGAACGGTACCTGTTAGAAATCATCAATTACCTGTGTCGAGGCAATAAGCGTAATCTCATGCAACAAAACATTTTACGTTACAACAACAGTATAAATACAGGATCATAACACCCCAGGCAACAGCCCTGCAAACCGGTATCAGCAGAGCAATACCGAACGCAGCAAGCGAAACATACCTGCCCTTGTCGAAATCGGAGTGGTTATATGAGACGAAAAAAAAGCCGAATATGGGCTGCATATCCGGCTCAAAAAAGAAGATGAATAGCGCTGAAAGCAACTACTTCTTCATCACTGCGGCATCATCCATGAACTTCTTCAGGCCAACGTCGGTAAGCGGGTGGTTCACCAACTGTTTGATGACACTGTAGGGAATGGTGGCGATGTCCGCTCCCATCATGGCGGCATCAACAACGTGCAGGGGAGTGCGCACACTGGCCACGATCACTTCGGTCGGGTATCCGTAATTATCATAAATGGTGAGAATCTGCTTGACAAGTGCCATACCGTCGGTGCTGATATCGTCAAGGCGGCCAACGAAGGGGCTCACGTAGTCTGCTCCGGCCTTGGCGGCAAGGAGCGCCTGGTTCGGAGAGAAAACGAGCGTCGCGTTGGTGCGGATGCCGTTGGATGAGAAGTGTTTGATGGCCTTCAGTCCGTCGATGGTGAGCGGGCATTTCACCACCACGTTCTCGTGGATGGCGGCGAGATCTTCGCCCTCGGCGATCATCTCCTCGGCCTTGAGGCAGGTGACCTCGGCGCTGACCGGGCCATCAACGATCTCGCATATCCGGGCGATGTGCGCCTTGAAGTCGTTGTAGGTGAAGTTCGACGGATCACCAACGATTTTCGCGATAAGCGACGGGTTGGTGGTAACGCCATCAAGCACACCGAGTTTCGCGGCTGCACGGATTTCGTCGAGATTTGCTGTATCAATAAAAAATTTCATTCTCTCACCTCAAGCGGTTATTTGTTGACGATCAAGCATGGCATTGAAGTTTTTTGGCTGGCGACCTTCCCAACTGCGTTTGTGATAAGCATAGCTGGCAATCAGCGGCAAAGCAATGGTCGCTTCGGCAAAGACCATCTGTTCGTGAACGGTGTCAACCTTGCCCCATGAACTGGCCTCCTTGAGGGTTGAGCCGGAAAGTGCGCCATCACGCTCATCGGCAACGGTGATCTGCACGGCGTAGGTGTGCATGGAGACGTCGTCATGACCGAGCACTTCAGCCGCAACAACGATATCCTGGGTAAAGTTTTTTGGAACACCTCCACCAATCATGAAGATACCGGTCTTGTCATTCTCGATCTTGATTCTGGTCAGTTCACGAAAATCCTTCACCGAGTCGATTGCGACATGCTGTTCAGGATTATGCCACTGGTGATGGACCAGTCCGAATCCGGCAGAGCAGTCCGAAAAAGCGGGGCAGAAAATCGGCACGCCTTTTTCGTAGGCCTTGTAGACGATGGAGTTTTTGTCGAGGTTGTTGGCCTCAATATATTTGGCCATTTCGACAATAAATTCGCGGGACGAGTAGGTGCCGGGCTGCATGGCGTTGGCAATGATCGCGGTTGTATCATCACAGACGCGAAGATCATCTTCGTCAATAAAGGTGTCGTAAATACGGTCGATATGCAGCTCGCGGAGAATGGCATCATCGATAAACTGCGTCCCCTTGTAATGATGAAATCCAAGGGCTTCAAAAAAGTCCTGATCGACAATGTTGGCGCCAGTAGAGACAATGGCATCAACCATATTATTGTCGATCATGTCGATAATTACCTGCTTCAACCCCGCGCTGATCAGCGAACCGGCAAGGGTGAGGATAACGGCGCACTCCTTGTCCTGCTGCATGAGATCCAGAATGGTGGCCGCTCTTGCCAGGTTGCGTGCCTGAAATGCGGTGTCGCTCATCTGGTCAATCAGGGGAACAATATTCAGTTGCTTGATATCAATATGCCGAACCGGCGCGTTCAGTAGCTCATCTTTGGTGAATGCTGACGGCATAACAATCTCCCGACGTAATTAAAAGTGTACAATAAAAAAAGAGAGTAAGCTTACTATATCACACACTCAAATTACCGGATGCTGCTTCCTTCCGGATCTGACATGGTTGGGTAACTGAACGTTGTATAGGACTTACTCTCTAATATAGGGGGTTTTCGAATTCCTTATCTGCCAGGAAACCGAAACACAAGTTGCATAATATAGTCTATCGTATCATGAAAACAAAAAACAAACAAAGGCCTTTTATCTTTCTGTCAACTGTTATAACTTCAGAAGCATTTGGAGCCTTACTGAACCACGACCCAGCCTGAAACAGCCGCGCTCGCTGCCGGGTTACTGCGGCATCAATTATTCTTATGGGAACACAACGAATTTTAAGCGGAATGCGCCCTACCGGCAAACTCCATCTTGGTCATTTCACCGGTGCCCTTGAAAGCTGGGTTGAGCAGCAAAATCTGCTTGACGAAAAGGGGGCAAGGGTTTACGAGACCTGCTTCCTCATTGCCGATTATCACAACCTGACGACCTCGCTTGATACCAGCGAAATCTACACGCACACGCTCGATATGGTGATCGACTGGCTGGCAGCCGGTGTTGATCCCGAAAAAAGTCCGCTCTTCCGCCAGTCGCAGGTCAAGGAACATGCCGAGCTCTTTCTGCTTTTTGCCATGCTGATCACCTCGTCGCGTCTGGAACGGAACCCGACACTGAAGGAGCAGATACGTGACCTCAATATGGATTCACTGATTTATGGCCATCTGGGTTACCCTGTTCTGCAGGCCGCCGATATTCTTCTCTACAAAGGCAATGTGGTTCCTGTGGGCGAAGACCAGATACCTCATGTAGAGATTACCCGGGAGATCGCACGCAAATTCAACAATCACTATCCGCATCCCGTTCTGGGAGAGGTCTTTGCTGAACCGGAACCTAAAATAACGAAATTCTCCCGCCTGGTCGGTCTCGATGGAAAGGCAAAAATGTCAAAGTCTCTCGGCAACACGATTCTCCTTTCAGACGGACCCGATGAGGTGATGAAAAAAATGCGCACGGCAGTAACCGATACACAAAAAATCCGAAAAAATGATCCGGGGCATCCTGAAGTCTGCACCGTCTTCAGTTACCACAAAAAATTTGCCCCGCAGGAACAACTCTGCACTATAGAGAACGATTGTCGCGCAGGCTCGCTTGGCTGTGTGGATTGCAAAAAACTTTGTGCCTGCAATATTTCACAGGAACTGTCCCCCCTGATTGAAAAACGCCGTTATTATGAATCCAACATGGAGCTTGTAAAAGAGATCCTTTTTGAAGGCGAAATAAAAGCAAAAGTCATCGCCCGCCAGACCATGCAGGAGGTAAGGGCTGCCATGAAGCTGGGCGAAACAACCTGCAGCAACCATCGTTAAACCCCCATGCTGAACAAAAAACAGGCTTTTATTTTTGACATGGATGGAGTGCTGACCGATAACATGCAATTCCATGCAGACTCATGGGTCGAACTCTTCCGGGATTTCGGCCTTAAAGGACTTGACGCCGAACGATACCTGGTGGAAACGGCAGGCATGAAAGGCCTTGACGTACTCCGTTACTTTCTCGACCCGGAGATCAGTGAACGGGAAGCTGAACGGCTTACCGAGCTGAAGGATTTTCTTTATCGGGTCATGTCGCGCGACCGCATCAAAGCGATGCCTGGTCTCGGACAATTTCTTGATGATGCAAGCCAGCGGGGTGTCAAGCTTGGAATCGGCACCGGTGCAGGCCCGAAAAACATCGACTACGTCCTCGGAATCCTTGAAATGAGTGACAAGTTCCAGGCCATTGTTGATCCTTTTCAGGTGCGTCACGGCAAGCCTCAGCCAGATATTTTTTTACGTGTCGCCACTCTTCTGGAGGTACCTCCATCGGCATGTATTGTCTTTGAGGATGCCATCCCTGGTGTTGAGGCTGCCAGAAAAGCTGGAATGCAGTGCGTAGCACTCACCACAACCAACAGCGCCGAGGCTTTCAGCCATTTCGATAATGTCCTGCAGGTCATCGACGATTTTACCCTCCTTTGTACTGATGATCTCTTGAGAAAACTCAATGAGAAGCAACCCATGACCATCTTATAACGAATCTGATGCAAGAATTTTTTCGTCCTCTTATCCATAGTGCCCTCTGCTCTGGAGGCATTACGACCGATAAACCAATCCAGATCGAACAGCCCGCCGACAAGAAGTTTGGCGACTTTTCGACAAACATAGCCTTGCTTACCGCCAGGGAGTGCAAAAGAAATCCCCGTGAACTCGCTCAAACCATTATCGAACACCTGCATTTCCCTCCGGATACCATTGCCAAAGTAGAGGTTGCAGGTGCTGGATTCATCAACTTTTATCTCACACCGCACTTTATCATGCACTCAGTCGAGCAGGTGCTGCTTGAGGGTGACCGTTACGGAAATGGGAGCATTGGCCAGGGGAAAAAGGCTGTTGTTGAATATGTCAGCGCAAATCCTACCGGTCCGCTGACCATAGGACGTGGCCGGGGCGGCGTGCTTGGCGACTGCATTGCCAATCTCTTTGCAACCCAAGGCTACGAGGTTACAAGGGAGTACTATTTCAATGATGCCGGCCGACAGATGCAGATTCTGGGGGAATCCGTACGACTCCGTTATCTGGAGCGCTGCGGCCAGGTGATCGAGTTCCCCGCCACCCATTACCAGGGTGAGTATATCGGCGATATTGCTGAAGAGATTTACCGTGATCATGGAACTGCATTTGCGGAAAACACGGAGATAGAGTTGTTCAAAAAAAGTGCGGAAGAGGTCATTTTCACCTCGATTCGCAAGACGCTTGAACGCCTCAGCATCCGGCATGACTCATTTTTCAATGAACATAACCTCTACAAGCCCGATGAAAAGGGCATTACCGCAAACCAGAACGTGATTGATGCCCTTGAAAGCAAAGGATTCATCACAGAATACGATGGCGCAACCTGGTTTCAGACCACAAAAATCGGACAGGAAAAAGACAAGGTACTTGTCAAATCTTCAGGCGAACCGAGCTATCGTCTGCCCGATATTGCTTACCATATCACAAAGTTTGAGCGAGGCTTCGACATAATCGTCAATGTTTTCGGCGCCGACCATATCGACGAATACCCTGACGTGATTGAGGCCCTTAAAATTCTTGGTTACGATACAGGGCGAATCAAGGTCGCCATCAACCAGTTTGTTACCACAACGGTTGACGGACAAACCCTCAAAATGTCAACAAGAAAGGGCAATGCCGATCTGCTGGACGATCTGATTGACGATGTCGGAGCAGATGCGACCCGGCTCTTTTTCATCATGCGGGGCAAGGATTCACATCTGAATTTCGACGTTGAACTGGCGAAAAAACAGTCGAAGGACAATCCGGTCTTCTATCTGCAATACGCTCATGCAAGAATTTGCAGCCTGTTGCGTATGGCCCGGCAGGAAATTGGATTTGAGGCCGCCTCCAGCCATGAGCATTATCTTCTGCAACAGCTCAACTCTCCGGCAGAACTGCAACTGGGATTTGCCCTGCTTGATTATCCGGATATGATCAAAACAAGCCTCCGTTTGCTTGAACCGCAAAAAATGGTCGAATACCTGCACGCCCTGGCTGAAGTTTTTCACCGATTCTATCAGGAGTGCCCCATTCTCAAAGCAGAGCCGGATATCGCCAGGGCACGACTCTTGCTTTCATTGGCAACACGTCAGGTACTGCGTAACGGATTCAGGATTCTTGGCGTTTCAGCGCCTGAGTCGATGTAGCCAGCTTCAAAGGATTTCGATAAAGCCCGTGCTCTGTGATGTGACGACACACTGAAGGAGGAACAAGTCGGGAGACAGAGAGCCCGGCAGCAACCGAATCCCTGATGAGCGTAGAAGAGAGGGGAGAGGTGAAATCGATAAATTTTATCTCTCCTTTGTGTCGAATGGTTTCTGGCTGCGGTTCACTCTGTCGGGTTGAGGCTCTGCTGAAGACCACAATATCACACAATAAAAACAGCGCTTCAGGCTCCTTCCACAAAGCAAACTCCCTGAAGCTGTCTTCGCCGACAAGCAGAGTCAGTTTACAGGTTGGGTAGAGATGGTGGAGATAGCGCATGAGATCGACCGTATATGATGGCTGCTTTTTTTCAAGCTCCCATCCGCTCACCTCACTTGAGGATCCGGTACAATTGATTTCCCGGGAAAGAAGCTCAGCCATGCGCAGCCTGTGCTCGTCGGTGGTACTTCTGTTTTGCTTGAACGGATTATTGGAAACCGAGATAATTATCCTGTCAAGCCCAAGCAACTCTCTGGCAAAAAGAGAGAGAGCAAGATGGCCATTGTGCGGTGGATCAAATGATGCACCGAAAACTGCCAGATGCACGGCTGACTCTGATCAGTTTTTGAAATTCCGATTGATTTTCTCCCTGACACCCTTCATCTCTTTCTGTTTTTCAGGGAAACGCTGGACGTACTGGTCGAGCGCCTGACCTGCATCAAACCACTTCTTGCGCTTCATCAAGACATCAATTTTTGCAGCAAGAGCCTGCTTGAAGTATACGGTATCAGCATAACCTTTGATGACCTCGTCGTAAAAGATAACAGCAGCTTTATACTTTTTAAGCTGAACATACTGATGAGCTATAAAATAAGTGTTTTTAGCCAGTTTTTCTCTCAAAACAGGAATCGCCTTTTCAGCATATTTCAAACTGTCAATCCGGGAATATTTAGCCGTAGCCGCAGCAAAGTTCTGCTTATAGACGGCATTCCCGGGATTAATCTTCAGCAACTCCCTGTAGGTCTCAACATCGCTGGCAAGCTTCGATGAATCCGTCATAGGATAGAGTTCAAGGTAGAGACCAAACTGTTCTATAGCTTTGTTGGTATATTGCTGATCGAGTTCAAAATGAGGAGAGAGCTTTTCATAGGATTTTGCAAGCAGAAACTGTGACGTTCTTGCGTAAGGGGTGGAAGAAACCTGCTGCTGCAACCTGGTAAACATCTCCGCAGAAAGAATATACTGCCCGGAACGATAATATGACTGTGCAAGGTAATAAAGCACATCATCCTCAAGAGCCGTGGCCCGGGATGTAAAAAGCAGTGATTCAAACCCTATCGCAGCTTCACTGTAATCGCCCTTGTCGTACAACTTCTGAGCCTTCGCATATCCTTCATTCACGCGCTCTGTCGCAGTCATTACCGGCTTTGAAGATGAACAGCCGGAACTCATCAGTAACCCCATCGCAAACAGGATCACTGCTGAACGTGAAAAAAATCTGGTAACCGACATAGAATAACTCCATTATTCTTTTTATGGAAAAGAGGACACATATAAAACGCAACTCCAGAAAAAGAGCGCGCTGTGAATTTTTTTGTGGAGCTTAGGGGAGTCGAACCCCTGACCTTCTCATTGCGAACGAGACGCTCTACCAACTGAGCTAAAGCCCCTGACATTAGATTCTACAAATTTTCAGTACTACACGCAAATTGCATTTCAACAGTAAAAAAAATAGCCTGCGCGAGCAGGCTATTGACTATTGAGTTCTTCGACGAAGAGCGCAGGTCACCTGCCTGTTTCAGGAGACAAGGGTACGACGGAACAGTTGAAGCTGATGACTGATGGTTCCATCGTAAATCGTATCACCAATTTTGATAGCAACACCACCAATAAACTGCTCATTGAGAAGCATCCTTGGCCTGATTTTCTTGCCCGTAAAAGCAGCAAGCTTCATCACCAATTCGTCAACCTGTTCATCAGAAAGCGGAACCGCGCTGGTAATATCAACATTGATCACGCCTCGTTTTTCATCAAGCAGAATTTGAAACTCATCAATAATTTCAGGTAAAAGCCCTGCACGTTTTTTTCTGGCAACCAACTTTAAAAACATGAACATTTTCTCCCCGATCGAATCGCGGAAGATTTCTTCGAGTATATGAATTTTCTTGTCACCTTTGACAAGAGGACTCCGCAGGGCATGAACAAGATCACGGGAGTTTTCAAGAACCCCCTTGATCACTTGCAACTCCTCAACAATAAGATCAAGAAAATTACCCTCTTCTGCTGCTGACAAAAGAGCAGAAGCATATCGACGGCTGGCAATGAGAGTTGACATGACGGTGAGCAGTTTTCAGTTACGTTTTGATGAAAGATCCTGAATCATGCTGTCAACGATCTTTTTTTGCATGTCGGCATCAAGAGCTGTCTTGATAATTTTTTCAGCACCTTTGACGGCAAGATCAGCAACTTCATTCCTCAGCACATCGAGTGCACGGCGTTTTTCCTGTTCAATTTCATCTTTTGCCGACGCAATCATTTTTTTTGCATCTGCCTGCGCCTTGTCAGTAAAATCAGCGCGAAGCTTTTCAGCATAATCCTTTCCTTCTCGAATGATCCTGTCAGATTCAGCATCAGCTTTTTCAAGCAATTCCCTGTTTTTACGAAGAATGGCCTCAGACTCATCCTTTGCCTGATGCGCACGGTCAATAGAGGACTGAATTCCCTTTTCCCGCTCTTCCAAAGCACCAAGAATAGGGCCCCAGGCAATTTTCTTCAGTATAAGCAACACAATGACGAATGTTACCGCAGTCCAAAAAATAAGGCCGGGGTTCGGGCTCAGAAGACTACCGGCAAGAAGTATAATTCCTGACGTAAGCATGAACAATGTTTCCGTTAACGATTAATAAAGCCCGATTGCGACCTGAAGCAGTTCAGCCGCAATCGGGATATCTTCTGTATCGAATCTGTAAAACCACTCAGTCTTACTTAAGAGCAAGAAGCACACAGATAACTTCACCGAACAGGGCAACACCCTCAATAAGAGCTGCGGCAATAATCATGGTAGTACGGATATCAGAAGTAGCTTCAGGCTGACGGGCTGTACCCTCAGCGGCTGAAGCCGCAATATTGCCAATACCAAGGCCTGCACCAATAACTGCCAGACCGGCGCCAAGACCTGCACCTAAATAAGCTAAACCTAAACCTTCCATCTTGTAATTACCTCCGTTTATTTGTTGTAAGTTTTTTGCTAAAGGATAATTAGCAGTTTTGAAACCGGCGAATAAAAAACATAAAGAAAAACTTGTCCCCTGACAATCCCAAAATCATTTTAATGATGAGCAACTGCTGCCTCATGCTCGTCATGCCCCTCGTGCGCAGTGGCAAGACCAATAAAGAGCGCTGAAAGCATGGTAAAAACAAATGCCTGCAGGAACGCAACAAACAGCTCAAGAAGATAGATAAAAATGGCAAATGGAACCGAGACAGCTACAGCTACAATATAACTTTTCAGAATAAAGCTGATGAAGATCAGACTGAGAATGATGATGTGACCCGCTGTCATGTTGGCAAAGAGACGTACGGTAAGCGCGAAGGGCTTCGTAAATTGACCGATTATCTCAATGGGAACCATGATGATCCAGAGCGACCAGTGAGTTCCTGCGGTAAGATGCTGAAGATAGCCTTTGACGCCATGGGCCCTGAAGGCGGCAACCTGGGTGACGAAGAAGGTGAATATGGAAAGCGCGAGAGTTACGTTGACGTTGCCAGTCGCCGTTGCACCGTACGGAATAAGACCAAGAAGGTTACAAAAGAGGATAAAAAAGAAAATTGTCAGCAGGTAAGGAAGGTGCTTTTCGTATCCATGCCCGATATTTGATTTGGCTACATCAAGCCGGATAAACTCGACAAGCGCCTCCATGGCATTTGCCAGCCCCTTGGGAGCCTGACGGGCATTCATAGTCTTGTATTTTCCTCCAACAATGGAAAAGACAATCAAAAGTGCTGCCGATACAAGCCAGAGCATCACCACATGCTTGGTCACGGAGATATCCAGACCGCCCAGCACCGGGACTGACGCAGGTATTGACAGATGGGGAAGCGAGACCTCACCAAAAGGCTCAAACGACAAAACACCCTTGTCAAGGATATGATGCATGATAACATCACCAGCTTTTTCCTCTTCAGGAGCCGCTTCGGCACCTCCATGCGCAACCTCAACCGCAGGAGTTGCGGCCACATTTCCGGAAACACCGGAAGAGTGCTCCGAAGACGCTGAGGCAACGCCAAATCCACAGAGGAGAAGGGGCAGGAGAACCGCAAAAACCTTGATGATAGCCTTAGGCTTAGTAACGCGTAACCGTTTCATGCAGTATTCTTTTTCTGTTTGTTTTTCTTTTGATACCCGAGAATCTCAACGATCACATAAATACAGTAAAAAGCAAAAAAGGAGAAGACAAAATCATTGACAACGGCAAGATTTCTGATAATCACGACAGCAATAAGCACCATCAAGAGAAGCAACCGGACTGTCAAACCACCGAAAACAACCTTTGTGAAAAGCGCTGAATCCTTGTCAAATGCATACTCAAAAAGCAGATAACCCAAAGCAGTATTACATACCACCATTATCCATGCAAGAAAGAGCGAGTAGAAATCAACACCTCCAGACCCGAGAGTCCAGAAAATTAACCCCCATAAAATGATGGACAAGATACATAACTTAATAAAAAATTCAAACAATGGCTTCATATCTACCGCTTCTTTCTTGATTAACCGTCATAATGACGCTGAAATGTGCTATTTCCCCTTGTTTGCCGACCGCACGACCTTCAAAAGAAGAAGGGCCATGCCAACCATTCCGACCAAAACTCCAAACAGAAAGAGCCATGGTGATGTTCCGAAATTGCTGTCTGCCCAATATCCCAGCAAAACAAAAAAGGCAAAGCTTACGGCAATCTGCAGGCCAAGGCCCATGTAATCAGAAAGCGCACGGGCGGAACGCCCGAAATTATCCGAAAACCTCTCCTCATCAGGTTTTGTCATCACCGATAACCCTTGTTTACATTCCGACCGCAGCTTCGGCTTGAAAAAGAGCTCATAGAGCGCAAAACAATGAGCACGCCCCAACGTTCGAAGATAATACTCTTCATGAAATAATAAACCCTTTACCGGGAATTCTTCCTCTGCATGACTGGCCCTGTAGAGAAAATATTCTATTTTAACAGAAATATACTTTTTAACAATATCGACGACGCAGCTTGAAAAAAATGGAAAATCCTGCAAAAAATTCGATAACCCCAAAAAAAACGAAACGTCCCACTTCATCACTTCTGACAGACCGATATATTGTGCCTGACTGCTTCCGACCTTACCGTGGGCTTATCGCTCTGCAAAGCACCAGAAACGGTGGAATAAGTGACGGGGCCTTTTCCTCATTAAACCTCGGAAAAAATACCGGCGATCTTGACGCGCGGGTTCACGAAAACATCAGGCGCCTCTGCACCTCCGCAGACATCAATCCCGAATGCCTGGTCACCGCAAAGCAAGTACACGGCACCGCAATACTCTTTGCCGAAAAACCGGGGAATTATGACGGTTATGATGCGCTCATTACGGACAAAAAAAACCTTTACCTCTGTATTTTTACCGCGGACTGCTATCCGGTACTCATTTATGATCCACGTCATAATGCTTCTGCAGCGGTTCATGCCGGATGGAAAGGGAGTGCCGCAGGCATTGTGGTAAAAACCATTGAAGCCATGAAGAGCCGTTTTAACACTCTCCCGGAAGAGTGCCTTGTCTACATCGGAACGGGAATTTCGCATGAGGCCTATGAGGTTGGCCGGGAGGTCGCCCAGGAATTTCCGACAGGAAGCTACCAGTGCTCCCCCCGTCGGAATAACGAAGAAAAATATTTGCTCGATCTTGCCCTGGTCAACTATCGACAATTGCTGGCATCAGGAATTTCTCCTTCGAATATCGAGAGTTCCCCCTTCTGCTCAGTTCGCGACAGCTACCTGTTTTTTTCCCACCGGCGTGATCAAGGCAAAACCGGACGTATGGTCAGCCTGATCGGCATCACCCAAGGTGAACTCACCTGAATGGTTCAAGGAGAAGAAACTGAAACGAGTGTATTTTTACGAACAGCTCCGTCCATAGCAGCCATACAGTTCATGGGCCTGACGGCAAATATCCTCCCTGAAATCGGGATGAGCAATCGTAGCAAGCGCCTCAGCTCTCTGACGGAGATTTTTACCATGCAGATTAACAATCCCGAACTCGGTAACAACGTACTGTACATGAGCCCTGGTTGTGACAACACCAGCCCCTGGTTTAAGCTGCGGAACAATGCGCGACAAGCCGCTTTTTGTGGTTGAGGGCAAGGCAATAATCGGCTTGCCCCCTTCAGAGAGAGCGGCCCCCCTGATAAAATCCATCTGTCCGCCAACACCGGAATAATATTTCTGCCCGATTGAATCCGCACAGACCTGGCCTGACATATCAATTTCAAGAGCACTGTTAATTGCCGTCACTTTGGGATTTCTCCTGATTTCCCGGGTATCGTTGACATAATCAGAGGGAAGCATTTCGACCAGTGGATTATCATCAACAAAATCATACAGCCGCCGAGTTCCAACAAGAAAGCTTGCGACCATGATCTCCTTGTGACTGCGCTTTTTACTTCCGTTGATCACTCCTTTTTCGACAAGATCGATAACTCCGTCCGAAAACATCTCGGAATGAATGCCAAGATTGCGGTGACCGGAAAGCGCAGCAAGAGTGGCATCAGGAATTGCACCAATTCCCAACTGCAACGTAGCACCGTCCTCGACAATGGAGGCAATATGGCGACCGATACGAATCTCGATATCACTCAATTGGTGACGGGGAGTTTCAGGAAGGGGATCTTCCACATCAACCATTGCATGAATTTTGCTGATATGAAGCATCCCTTCACCATGGGTACGGGGCATGTTCGGGTTCACCTGCGCAATAACCACCTTTGCCGCATGCACAGCCGCAAGGGTAGCGTCAACCGAAACCCCAAGAGAACAGTAGCCATGCCTGTCTGGAGGAGAGACGTGTACAAGCGCCACGTCAAGTGGAAGTATCCTGTTATAGAAAAGAGAAGGGACGTCACTGAGAAAAACCGGAATGGCATCCCCATCACCACTCTGTACTGACTTGCGTACATTTTTGCCAACAAAAAGGGCATTCAAACGAAAACTTTCACGATATTCCGGCCTTGCGTATGGAGCGTCACCCTCTGTGTGAAGGCTTACAATTTCGACATCTCTCAGCTCTTCTGAGCGCTGAACCATTGCCTCAATCAAACGCTGCGGTGTTGCAGCAGCAGTATGCAAAAAAACCCTGTCGCCCGACTTTATTCTCGCAACCGCATCCTCTGCGGAAAGCTTGCAATAATTCATTAATCCCTTTACCTGTTTGTTTGAAAAGCCCGATCAGATACCATTGTTTTTCCGGCGAAGATATGCCGGAGTATCTGACAAGCCTTTCTGGATTTTATCTTCATGTTCTCCTCTACCGCTCACAAGAGGCGGATTGTACTCGGCATCATGCCCGCTGTTTTTCCTCCCGCCAATGCCGCCAGTCTCATGAGGGTCATTAATGGATAACTGCCTTCTGATATAGGCAGGAATGCGCAAATCTTCCTCCTGACGGTCAGGATAAAGAGATGCTGTCTGCCGATGTGATGATGGCACCTGCCCGAGCCTGATTCCTGGTGCCGGAGCAACAAATTGCCGGGTCGCAGACACCGTTCCATCGACCTGCGTCTTTCGCTTGAAACCGGTTACAATAACGGTAACCCTGATTTCACCCGAAACCTGCGGCTCATCAACATATCCATTGATAATCTTGGCGTCACTACCAACCTGCTCCTCAATGTAATTCATAGCATCCGACATATCTCTCATCGTGACCTCTCCGGTAATATTGACCAGCACCCCCTTGGCGCCCTTTACCGATACGCCTTCAAGAAGAGGACTGTTAAGGGCATCCGATGAGGCTTTCAATGCCCGGCGATCACCTGCAGCAGCAGCAGAACCCATGACCGCATCACCAGCTCCGGCCATAATACTGCGAACATCGGCAAAATCAACATTGACATGTCCATGACGGGTAATAATATCAGCGATACCTTTAGCCGCCCTGTACAGTACATCGTTTGCCATATTAAACGCTTCGGTGGCACTTACCCCCTCTTCGGCAATACTGAGAATTTTTTCATTCTCAACAAGAATAAGAGTGTCGATATATTTTCGCAGTTCAACTATGCCGCCATCGGCAATGTTCGCCTTTACCTGACCTTCGAAGTTAAAAGGCCTTGTCACGACACCGATCGTGAGTATGCCCATATTTCTTGCAATAGAGGCAATTACCGGCGCAGCGCCGGTACCAGTCCCTTTGCCCATTCCCGCTGCAATAAAGACAAGATCTGCTCCCCGAAGCTGGGCCGCAATAATTTCCCGGTCATCTTCGGCTGCCTGACGACCTTTGGCTGGATCGGCTCCGGCACCCAACCCATTGGTCGCTTTCTTACCTATTTGCACTCTGAGAGGTGCTTTCGAATTCAGGAGTGCCTGTCGATCGGTATTGAAAACGATATACTCAACACCACTTATTTTACGGTCAATCATGTTATTTACCGCATTGCCACCGCAACCGCCTACGCCGACAATCCTTATGGTAACCCCTTTTCCCTGGTCACTGTCAAACAGGCCCGGATCAAGCTCAAATGCCATTTTTTTCAGTTCTCCGCTTTAATAGGCTCTTATTTGCTCTCTCATCATAGATTATCCCAAAAAATCCTCATCTTGTCCAGAATTTTCTTCCCGGGAGGGGTCAGCTCCTTTGGCAAGGGCTCTTCCCTGATTCCCTGAGGTTCATCAACCGGGAGTACCTCTGGTACCGAAGCAAAGCTGTGATCCACTGAAAGATTGTATTGAAATGCATGGGCAACGAGACCCATCACCGTTGCGTACATGGGGTTATTGACGGAACCCTTGATACCGCCGGAGACCCCTTCCGGATAGCCGATACGAACATCAAGACCAAAAATATCATGCGCAAGCTCTTCTGTACCAGGCAGAAGCGAACCTCCCCCTGTTATAATAGCTCCTGCATTGAGATATTCATAATAGCCCGACCGATGCACCGAGTCACGCACAAGCTCAAGAATCTCCATCATCCTTGCCTCAATGATCATGGTCAGCGAACTCTTCGGAACCGATTTTTGCGTACGCCCCTCTATTCCCTCAATAAGGAGGTCTTCATCCTCACCACTCAGCTTGCTGTATGCACATCCATGCTTTATTTTCAACTCTTCAGCGACCTCATAAAGAGCCCTCACCCCGTGTGCAATATCATGAGTAACATCGTTTGCAGCAACCTTGATGACATCCGAGTAACGAATCGCTCCATCAAAATAGATGGCAACCTCCGTTGTTCCTCCACCGATATCAATGACAACCACGCCACTTTTTTTCTCACGCTCTTTCATGACAGCCATACCCGAAGCTACCGGCTCAAAAGTAACGGCACTGATCTCAAGACCAGCCTTCTCGACGCACTGTTTGATATTGCGGATCTTTGTCCTCAGACCAACCACAATATAGGCGCTGCCCCGCATCGTTGTCCCGGCCATGCCTATCGGATCAAGAAGCCCTTCCTGATCATCAACAATGAACTCCAGTGGTATAACATGAATAATTTCATGATCAATATCCAGGTAGCGGATATTGGTCTTGGCTTTTTCCAGAAAACGTTTCACATCAGAATCATTGACAATACCTGTCTGGTTGATACTGATTTCAGAATTACTGTGAATACAGTGGACATGTGCACCAGAAATACCCACATTGACGCCATGTATACGAATGGAGGACTCACGCTCAGCATCGGCTACCGCAGATCTGATCGCAGCAACAGTCTTGTTGATATTGACTACCGTTGCCCGTTGAAGACCGTCGGAATTAGAACGCCCTTTTCCAAGGACGTTCAACTTTCCTATTTCATCTTTTTCAGCGACCACAACGCACACCTTGGTTGTGCCAATATCAAGACCGACCGCGATATTGCTTTTCAGCATTGTTCTATTCTATACATAATTATCACAGGGAAACATTCTGTGGCTCAGCCGGAGAGAGAGTATCTCTGGTAAAAATCCTCTCTCTGAACCTCAGATCCACAGTCTCATAAGCGTCAAAACCTTTTTTGGAAACCACCTTTTGCCAGAATATCTCGAATTTTTTCAACTTTTCCTTGTAATTCCCGTCATTGCCGACAATAAAACGGGCAGGAGACTGGGCCGTTCGGCACCATGCCATATTGTTGCCAGCAAGATAAAGTTCTCCAATAAGAAGACTCGCATAATCGGTCTGAGACAACGCATCAAGAAAATTCCTCATCAATTCGAGATCATTTCTGTAAAGTTGCCGCAAACCGTTTTCGGCAATATGCAACCGACTTATACCTGAAATTTTCAGCAATCGAGGAAAGCGCTCGGCAAAATCCTTTCTCTCCGGTAAAAGAAACCCGTCGTAATCAATAGCCATACCTTGACCATTGAACACCGTGACGGCAACAGGCTTTCGCTCGAAAACCTGTATTCGAACAACTCCGTTCAGCTCCTTGCCAATCTCGGCATTCCTGAGATAAGGAACGGCCATGATCCTCTTTTTCAGCTCTCTGGTATCAAGGTCCTGTAAATTTCGGCCCCTGAAAACATTCAATCGCAATATAAGCTCCCGTTCGGAAATAATTGAGGCTCCATCGATAACAAAATCCCTGACAACTACCTCTTTTTTCCACTGTGACGCATAAAAAGCCAGCGCAACAAGAGCTGCAAAAAGGATCAGAAAAATAAACAGCCGGGGAAACCAACTGCCACTGAAGGCTGCCAGAGCACAGCCCCGGCTCTCCCCGGACTCCGGCAAATAACGAGACTCTTCCTGGTATTTGGAATCAGACATAAAAAATTGCTTTTTCGAGCCATTCATGACACTGTTACACCCGATACGGAAATACTGCCATATCAAGTTGACGCGTTCTTTCTGCAAACTTCAGCAACTCTCGATGCAAGATGGGTAATATCTCCTGCACCCATAAAAAGCAGCATGTTTCCGTTGACAGTCAGCTCCACAAGAGATGAAAACAGAGTCTCCATATCAGCAATAAATTCAACATGTTTTCCGCCTGCTTTCCGGACAGCGGCAGCGACAATCTCCCCGTTGATACCCGGATAATTCTCAGCCTTTTCGCGGGCAGGATAGATATCGGCAACATAAACCATGTCCGCCCTTGAAAGAGCCCAGCCGTATTCATACGCGAAATCCCTTGTTCGTGAAAAGAGATGCGGCTGAAAAATTGCGACTACTTTAGAGGTAGACCATCCGCTTTTGGCCGCTTTGACCGTTGCCTTGACTTCTGACGGATGGTGCGCATAATCGTCTACAACCTGAAGCCCCTGACCATTATCATATTTCACTTGAAACCTTCTTCTCATGCCACTGTAACGGCCAAGCCCGGCAATCAGTCGTTCAGGAATGATTCCCAGCTCAAGACCTGTCGAAAAAGCTGCCAAAGCATTGAGCACATTGTGACGTCCCGGCACATTGATGCAAACATCACGATACTCATGACCATAAGCATGGATAGAAAAGCTGGTGCGCTGTTTTTCAAGAACAATATCTGAAGCCATCACATCCGCAGGCTCATCAATGCCAAAGGTGGTATAGAGACGGTTCATCGAAGGAATGATCGTTCTGATCTCCGGCCAATCAACACAACAGATAACCCGTCCATAAAAAGGTACCTTATTGGCAAAAGTAACGAACGCCTGCTTCAGTTCATCAAGCGTCCCATAAGTGTCCATATGTTCTGACTCAAGGCTGTTGATAACCGCAAGGGTTGGCGTAAGCTTTAAAAAAGCACGATCATACTCATCAGCCTCAATAACCATAAATTTTCCCTCACCAACGACGGTACTGCCTTTCAGATAGTCTGATATTCCGCCAATCATGACTGTCGGCGACTCACCAGACTCAATGAGCATGGTAGCGATCATGGCGGTAGTCGTCGTTTTCCCGTGCGTACCAGCAATGCATATTCCGTATTTGTAGCGCATGAGTTCACCCAGCATCTCATCCCGCTTGATGACAGGAATGGCCGCTTTGACGGCAGCAATGACTTCAACGTTTTCCTCCGGTCTGATCGCTGACGAGTAGACAACAACATCACTCGAAGTGACCTGCTCAGCCCGATGACCATGGTAAATTATTGCTCCATGCTCGGCCAGCTTATCGGTCACCTCGCCAGACGAAAGATCAGAGCCCGTGACCCTGAACCCCGACTTCAAAAGCAGCTCTGCGATCGCGCTCATTCCTGCGCCACCAACCCCGACAATATGGACGCTTTTTGTTTTCCCCAATTCCATGTGTATACGTATCCTCTTTCTTAATAAAATTTTGCAAGACCGACTATTCGCAGGGCAAGCTGATGAGCCGCATCAGGATACGCCAGTTTCCGGGAAGCATCGCCCATATACCCCAGCCTCTCTCGATCATGCAGCAACTCAAGAATCCCTTTTATTGAGGCCTGCTGACCGAGACAATCATCCTCGACCAGCATGGCAGCTCCACTCGTTACCAGCGCCCGTGCATTATGACGCTGATGGTCACCGGTCGCATGAGGGTAGGGCACGAGAACCGACGGCTTTCCAAGATTGGTCAGTTCGGCAATGGATGATGCGCCTGCCCGACAAAGAACAAGATCGGCGGCACTGTAGGCCGCCCCCATCGCCTCAATGTACGGAGAAATCCATACATAAGGGGAGGGCTCAACCTGACTTCTTATTCGCTCAAAATCGAGTTCACCGGTCTGCCATATAAGATTTGCTGAAGCAGTAATGGCGCCAAGCCCCTGAAGCACGGCGTTGTTTATTGAACGCGCACCTCGACTGCCACCAAAAACCAGAAGAGTTGGGCGTTCTGCATGCAACGAAAAGCAATCCCTTGCCGCTACGGAGTGCAGCAACTCAAAGGCCCGTGCTGGATTACCGGAAACAAAGAGCTGCTTTTTTTTTCTTATAAACTTGCGCGCCTCCTCAAACGAAAGATGCACCTCACTGGCCAGTGCTGCAAGCAGTTTTGTCGTTACACCGGGAAATGCATTTTGCTCCTGAATAAGTGTTTTTTTTCGCATGAGTTGAGCTGCAAGCAGCAATGGTGCACTGACAAATCCACCGGTACCGACAACAACATCAGGGCTTTCCCGGCTGATCAAGGCAACTGCACCTCCCACAGCCGCAACAAAATCAGCAACCACACCAACATTGGTAATGAGGCTGGCAAGAGAGCGCCCTCTTTTCAAACCTCTGACCGGAATAAGATGCAACCGGTAACCAAGTCTTGGCACTTCGGTCGCCTCAATGCCACTGGTCGTACCAGCAAAAGAAATACCTGAATCCGGGAGCAGTTTCCTTAGCTCTTCAGCCATAGCTACAGCCGGATATAAATGGCCGCCAGTCCCACCACCGGCAAAGAGCACGTTCATACACTTCTCCCTTCAGTGACGTTTGGCCGAATGCCTTTGTCAAACCCCGGACTCTTGTACCCTGATATACTCATAAGGATGCCGACCCCGAGTGAGTTAAAAAGAAGCGCAGTGCCTCCATAACTAATAAAAGGAAGAGCCACACCGGTTGTCGGAAGCAGGTGACAGGCAACCGCGATATTAACAAATGCAAAAAGAGAGATCGCCATCGTGATTCCAGTGGCAACATATTTACCAAAATTATCGGGCGCATGTTTGGCGATAAGAAGACCGCAGACTAAAAATCCCGCAAAAAGAGCAATGACTGCAAGCGCACCGATAAACCCATACTCTTCACCGATAATGACAAAAACAAAATCGTTATAGGAAAGTGGCAGATAGAGCTCCCTCTGTTTGCTGGCCCCGATACCGAGGCCAATCAACCCACCGTTCCCCAAGCCAATCAATGCCTGCGTAACCTGATAAGTCGCCCCTTTTTCATTTCCGCTGGTAAACGAAAGCAACCTGGCAAGCCGATACGGTGCCGCGATGGCAAAAACCCCTGCCAGAGGAATGAGCAGCAAAACTGTGGCCATAAGATGGCGTATACTGACTCCCCCTATAAACATAAGCGTAAAACCTGTAATGGCAATAAGCGACGCTGTACTGAAATTCGGCTCGATAGCCACAAGAGCCACGACGATCAGCAAAAGGAGGAGCATGGGATAATAGGAATTATAAAGATCCTTGATATATCCCTGTTTTTCAGTGATAAGCCTTGAGAAGTGAAAGATAACAGCATATTTTGCAAAATCAGATACCTGAAATTTGAGCGGACCAAAGCCTATCCAGCGTGCAGCTCCAGATATAAGGCCTACCACTTTCATGACAAAAAGAAGCATCAAAAGCAGAATACTGGCAAACAAAATGATTTTGCTGGTCTTCCAAAAAACATGATAGTCAAGCTGGGCGACAACGAGCACAGTCCCTATTCCGAGGAAAGAAAAAACAATCTGGCGCCACAAAAAATACTCGGAACTTGAGTACTTCGTTACAGCCCATCCCGCACCACTGCTGTAGACAACAACAATACCGATGCTCATGAGAATTGCAACAATCAGTACCAGAAGCTTTCCGACAACCCCCTCCCTGCCTGACGGCAAAGAGAGCTCGTTGAGTGCGGAAACCCCTGCAGGCTCCGGAGTTTTATCACTGGTCACCATTGTGGTAATTGATGAACACATTGTTTAAACTGCATACCGCGATCCTCAAAATTATTAAACATGTCAAAGCTTGCGCACCCGGGAGAAAAAAGCACTGCCTGACCAGGCCTGACAGCATTATGTGCAAACAAAACAGCATCTTCCAATGATTCCACCGCTTCAACGGGAACAAGGTCCTTAAACGCTGCCGTTATCTTTCCCCGTGATTCGCCAAGTGCGATAAGCAAGGATACCTTTTTTTGGACCAGCCCGGTAATCGAAGCGTAATCGTTCCCTTTATCCCTTCCTCCAGCAATAAGGACTGCCGTACCCGGAAGCGCTTCAAGCGCCTGACGCATGGCATTGATATTTGTCGCTTTTGAATCATTGATCCAGTCAATACCATTGATGGTCATGACATATTCCTGGCGATGCTCAACGCCCCTGAACTCCCTGAGTACCAGACGAACCACGTCATTACCAATACCCAATGCCCTCGCTACGGCAATAGCGGCAAGCACGTTAGCAATATTATGGCGACCACGAAAACTGTTTTTCAGAAACTCGGATGTCTTGATAACTCGATCAACGCCATCAGCAGTGTGCACACTCAATGAGTCCCCATCAAGAAAAACGAACGGGGAGTCAGACGTTGCTCCAACGACGGGATCCATGCCAAACGGCAAAATCCTGAATGGAAAACGCTCCGTACCTTCGAAAAAATGTTCCTTGAGAAGCGGATCATCCTCATTATACACAAGCGTCTCTTCTGCACCCTGATTGGCATAAATCCTGAACTTCGCTGCCGCATAACGGTATAAATCTCCACTATATCGATCAAGATGATCTGGTGTAATGTTTGTAATAACAGCAACATCAGGCCTGAACGTCGGGGAGCGCTCCAACTGGTAACTGCTCAACTCTACAACAGCGACATCACCAATGTTCATATCCAGAACCATCGAAGAAAACGGAACTCCTATATTACCAACACTGAACGCCCGGTATCCATTCCGGAGACCATCAACCTCGCAGATACGATGAACCAGTGTCGATGTGGTGGTCTTTCCATCCGTACCGGTAATACCAACAATCCTTGCCTTGCAAAACCAACTAGCTATCTCAATCTCACTATAGAGAGGAATTCCCTTTGCCTGCATGATGGTCACAACTTCGGCATTTGGCGGAACCCCGGGGCTCAGGACACAAAAATCTGCGTCGTATACCTCGTCAGAATGGCCCTCCTGTTCAAAGGTAAGCGGCATCTCCTTGAGACGCTGCAGCGGAACGGCTTCGATCCGTCCAAACTCGCTGACAAGCACCTTCGCTCCTTTTCGCCAGAGCAATTCCGCTGCAGCCACACCGCTTTTCCCTGCACCAATAACCGATACTTTTTTACCCGTTACATCCATTTGAGTCTCTTTATCTGAGTTTTAAGGTCATGAGACTGGCAAGAAAAAAAAGAATGGTCAAAATCCAGAACCTGATAACAATTTTTTGTTCAGCCCACCCTTTCAACTGAAAATGGTGATGAAGAGGAGCCATCAAAAAAATCCTTTGACCCTGACCGTACCTCATTTTTGTATACTTGAAATAGAGTACCTGAAGAGAAACCGAGAGCGTTTCAATAAAAAATATACCTGCAATCAACGGCAGAAGCAGTTCCTGCTTGATCAAAAGCGCGATGACAGCAATCGCACTGCCAAGGGCAAGAGATCCGGTATCGCCCATGATAATCTCGGCTGGATTGGAGTTGAACCACAAAAAACCCACACACGCCATGACAATTGCAATGCTGACCACAGCAATCTCACCTCCACCGGGAATAAAGGGAATATTAAGGTATACCGCATAGAGCGCATTTCCGGCCAGATAAGAAAAACCGCCAAGACCAAGTACCACAATGGCCGAACTTCCTGCAGCAAGACCGTCAAGCCCGTCTGTCAGATTGACCGCGTTCGATACTGCTGTGATAATAAAAATCACGATAGGAATGTAAAAATAACCGTAGTCGAGTGTCAGATTCTTGAAAAATGGAACCGTTGTCGTAGACTGAAGTACTGAAAAAGCCGGATCAAACCAGGTGTAAAGACCAATCAACAAGCCAAGAGAGAACTGTCCAATCAGCTTGTAACGAGCCGAAAGCCCCCCCTTGATTTTCAGAACCACCTTTCGGTAGTCATCAATAAGCCCAATGATCCCCATCCAAAGAATGGCAAGCATGATCAGCCAGACATGAGGATCAATGAATTTCGACCAAAGCAGCACAGAGAGCTCAATGGAAAAAATGATAAGCACTCCGCCCATTGTAGGCAGCGCTTTTTTCTTTTTGTGCTCCGGCGGTGCTTCCTCCTTAATCGGCTCAATAAACCTGGATTTCAGATATCTGATAAATCCCGGACCAGCAAAAAGAATAATCAGTAAGGCTGTAATCCCTGCAGCACTTGCCCTGAACGTGAGATACTCAATAACATGAAGCCCTGGAGGATCAAACAGATCATCAATATATTTCAAGAGATAATAGAGCATACCGTATCGTTACCTGTTAATAGTTCTTGCATTGACGAGCGCATCAACAACCTGCTCAAGCTTCATTCCCCTTGATCCTTTAAAAAGAAGGGTATCACCCTCCTCCGACACACCGAGTAATGCTGCAAGAAGTTTTTCACGGCATTCGAAATGGCCCTGCAAAAGTTCCGGAGCCTCACGGCCAATAATGCGGGCCTTCTCTCCAAAGGTAAATACCATATCAACAGAACTTTTCTGGATATAACGGCCAATGGCCTCATGTTCAACCTCTCCGGCCACTCCAAGTTCAAGCATATCGCCCAGAACGGCAACCCTTTTGCCGATGCATGGAATATCACAAAGCGTATCAATCGCCCTGCGCATTGAGTCCGAATTGGCATTATAGGTATCATTGAGGATTCGCAGACCGCAGGAGTCTAATACCTCAAGCCTTTTCCAGCCAGGAGCAGGGGCAAGAAGCTCAAGCCCCTCCCGAATCTCACGAAGTGAAAGTCCAAAATAAGCGCCAACTGCGGCAGCTGCAATGGCATTGACGACATTATGCTTCCCTGTAAAGTTCAAGCTAACCGATTCAGTTCCAGCCGAAGAACATAAAAGAAAAGAGAGCGTGCCATCCTTATTTACCGAAATCTCCCGGGCCCAACAGGTAGTTGCTGAACTTTTGACCACTCCATAACTGACATATCGCTCAAGCCCTGCTGCTGCCCGACTGAGCCAGGGATCATCTGTATTGACGAAGGCGGTGCCCCCATGCTGGTGCAGATAGTCAAACAGTTGTGTTTCAGCCTTGGCAACCCCGTCAAGATCAAGAAAAAACTCCAGATGCTCATGACCAATATTCGTCAGGAGAGCGTGGGTCGGCCTGGCGATAGTGGCAAGCAATGCCATCTCTCCTGGATGATTAATGCCCATCTCGACAACAGCGATATCGGTGTCATGGCGGAGTTGCAGCAGTGTCAGCGGAACTCCGAGATGATTGTTCCTGTTGCCCTGGCTCATCTGAACCTTGAACCCTCTCCCGAGTACCGAAGCAACCATTTCCTTCGTGGTGGTCTTTCCATTGCTGCCACCGATAGCCACAACCGGAATAGAAAATGTGCCCCTGTAAATCGTGGAAAGCTGCTGAAGACCTGCGACCGTGTCATCCGTAACAATAAACCCCTTGCCGGGCGGCGGTTCAACGGAACCCTGCGCCTCATACCAGTGACGGCTGACCATTGCCCAACATGCGCCCATTTCAAAAACAGTGTCAATAAAACTATGGCCGTCAGCATTCTCACCCCTGAGGGCAACAAAAATCTCCCCACCTCTCACCACTCTCGAATCAATGACCACGATGGGCGATGCAATCTCACTCGGTGGTTGCGGTTGCGGTAAGGAGACGCGAAGGCGTGCCCCTAAGACCACCTCTCCAACCTCCCTAAAATCATCAATCGTCAGCACGCCTTTCGCCCTTACCTGCACACTCTCTCCTTCTCCGGGTATCCGGATATGTTTTCCTGCATATATTCTTTTATAAGATCCTTATCCGAAAAAAAATGTTTCCGTCCTGCAATCTCCTGATACTTTTCATGCCCTTTTCCTGCTACAAGAAGCACATCTCCCTTTTTAAGCATCAAAACCGCCCGCCTGATGGCTTCCGCCCGATCGCTGATCCTCATATAACGATCGCCGATAATACCTTGCTCAATTTCATCAAGAATCACCTCAGGCTCTTCGTTGCGCGGATTGTCAGAGGTAATGATAACTTCATCGGCCATTTCGGAAGCAATTCGGCCCATTTCGGAACGCTTTGAGCGATCCCTGTTGCCGCCGCACCCGAAAACCACGACAAGACGGGAACCATCCGGCTTGAGCAGGCGCAAGGCTTCAAGCACCTTGCAAAGCGCGTCCGGAGTATGAGCATAATCAACAAAAGCATACCATCCCTCACGGCTCTCACCAATCCGTTCCATACGCCCCTCAACCGTCGATACCGCTGAGAGGGAGTCGCATATTTCTTCATAAGCCAGCCCCATTCCCTCGCCAATTGCTGCGGCCTCAAGCACATTCATGACATTGAAGCGCCCCGGAAGCCCGACCTTCATCGTCATATGTGCATCAGGGAAAGAGAGATCAACCCGACTTGACGCCAGAGTACTCTCGAGAACCTCTGCTTCAAAAATTTTGCTGCAAGGGAGAATGGACGAAGTCCCTCGACGCATCGTGCAACAATATATTTTATCATGAGCTACGCGACCAGCCATCTGCGCGGCATAGGGGTCGTCAATATTAAATACGGCAAACCCTTCAGGAGAAAGCTGGTCGAACAGTTGCTGCTTGGCAGCAGCGTACTCCTCCATGGATTCATGAAAGTCAAGATGCTCCCTGGTCAGGTTAGTAAACAGTGCCCCATGAAAGCGGATGCCAAAAACCCTTTGCAGCACAAGGGCATGAGAGGAGACCTCCATGACTGCCGCGCGGCATCCCGCATCCACCATCTGGCGGAAGAGAGCGTGCAGCCCATGAGCCTCCGGGGTGGTACGGTCAAGCGGTATATCAAGCTCGCCGATCTGGCAAAGATTGGTACCAATATACCCGGCAGGAATACCACAGGCGTTAAGCATTGCCGTTATCAGTTTTGCTGTCGTAGTTTTGCCGTTGGTACCGGTAACCCCGATAACCAGCAACTGATCAGAAGCCTTTCCATAAAAAATCCGGGCAGCTTCAGCAAGGGCCTTTCGCGTATCAGAGACCTTGATGTAGCAGCATGAGGTGGAGATATCAGGCGGAAATTCCTCACAGATAACCGCCACAGCGCCAAGCTCTATAGCTCTGCTGATAAAACGGGATCCATCTGTACAATAACCTTTTATCGCAACAAAAATCGAGCCGGGAACAACCTCTCTCGAATCACTGGTAACCAGGTGAATCACACCGCTGCCCCGGCTTGTCCCCGCAAGCGCCAAACAGGTAATTCCCTTGAGCAACGTCTCCAGTTGCACCCCTTCACTATGCTCTCCTGATACCCTCATGGAGCTTTCCTTTTGCTATTCCCTGAAGCAAGTACCACCCTTATCATCTTCTTTTTTATAACCCTGCTACCAGGTGCAATGCTCTGACTGACAACCCCCCCCTCAAAATCTCCCGAATAATCCATCTCCAGATCAAGCCACTTTAACAGACGCTGGGCTTCGCGCCCTTTAAGCCCCCGAAGTTCGGGCACCACCACGGTCACAATTGCATCAAGAAGTGACTTCTCCGTCGAGCGGATGGCAAGGTTTTTCTGCATCTCCTCCGAACAGGCGATTATTCTTGATGCAACGCCTGAAAAAACAGGAGCAGCAACAGTCGCTGCATAATAGGCCGTCCTCGGATTTTCAACGAGAACAATAATCGCATAACGGGGAGCCTCTACCGGATAATAGCCAACAAATGAAGAGACATATACCGGGTTGGCATAGGAACGTTCTACTGCGCGCCTCGCCGTGCCAGTCTTGCCCGCAACAGTCACGCCCGGCACCGCTGCATTTTTTGCCGTTCCACTGTCAACAACTGCCTTGAAATACTCCTTCCCGAGATATCTTGCCGTTTCTGGCGAAACCACCCGCCTGATATTTTCAGGAGTACTCTCCCGAACAACCTTGCCCTCGGCATCAATAACCCTCTTTATTATATAGGGTTTCATTAAAACGCCATCATTGGCAATTGCCGCATAGGCCTGCACGATCTGCAGTGGAGTGGCCATAACCTGATAACCGTATCCCATCCAGGGAAGCGTGGTTCTGTCCCATTCAGCAAGAGGACGTACCATCCCCCGAGCCTCACCAACCAGTCCAACACCGGTTTTCTTTCCAAACCCGAAATTCCTTGTATAGGCATTGAACTTCTCACTACCGATCTCCAAGGCCGTCTTGGCGGCGACAATATTGCTTGAAAACATGATTGCCTCCCGGAACGTTATGGTGCCGTAGGGCTCATGATCCCTGATCCTCAGGTTATAAATCGGCAGAACCCCATTATTGGCAAAAACCTTATCATCAGCTTTTCTTTTCAGCACTTCCGTTGCCGCAGCGGCCATGACCAGCTTGAACGTTGAACCTGGTTCATACATTTCGGTCACCGCACGGTTTCGTGAATTTTTTTCATTCCAGGTAGCTCTCCGATTCAGATCAAAAGCGGGATTGTTAGCCATGGCAAGAATCTCTCCGGTACGAACATCCATGACGATGCTTGCCGCAGCATCGGCATTGAACGTCGCGACCGCCTTTGCAAGTTCATCTTCAACAATACTTTGAATATTCCCATCGATAGTCAACTGTACCGTATTGCCTTTTATCGCATCCTGCTGCTCGGCATCAGGTGCCGGATAACGGATGCCGGTAGCCGATCGCTGGAAAATTCTCGTGCCGTCCCGCCCTCTCAACTCCTTGTCAAGCTGCAATTCGAGACCGCTGCTGCCCCCGGTTTCGCTTGTTGCGTTCCCAATTGATCCAATCACCTGAGCAGCAACATTCAGGTAATAACGCTGCTGCTGACGGTCATACCATACGCCAGGAATTTTTTTCTGCATAAGCTGCATAAGCGGCAACGCTTTTGCGACAGATATTTTGCGGCCAAGCACCGCCACACCTTTACGACGACTCAGTTGTTGAAGACAAACCGACCTGTCGAGCCCCAGATAGCGGGAAAACAGGGTCGCAACGGCACCTGAATTATCGTATGTTTTCTGCTGGTTACTTTTAGTGAAATTTACAGGCTTACCGTTTTTATCAAAAAGAGGGGTATTGCGGACAATCAACGGGTCAGCATAGAATGAGATCGATTCGATACTTTCGGCCAGCATCCGTGAATGACGATCAAGAATAGCGCCCCGCTGTGCACGCTCAGTGACCACCCGCTCATACTGTTTCACCGCTTTTTGGTGGTATTTTCCGGCATTGACCACCTGAATACTGAGCAGCATCCCGATAATAGCGACAATAAAGATCGAAAAAACAGCAACGACAATAACAAGCCGTTTGCCAAACTCCCGATCGTCCGGCCTCCTGATCTGCTGCTTATCATTCATGGCTCAAGTTCAACAGGAGAAATGCTTGAAGATACCAGTCCAAGTACAGATGCATCTTGAGCAATATTACGAATACTATGCAACTCATCCATTTTGAGCTCCTGTGACGTTATGACACTGGAGGTCATCTGTATCTGCTCCCTGAGCCTTTCATTCTGCAGTGCAAGATTGTTGATGGCAAGATTGTTATTTGTCTGGATAAGAATAACCCCTACCCCGGCCAGAATGTACAAAAAAGAGCTCGGGCGCAACAACGAAACGATATCGAACTCAAGCGTATTGCTGACAAACTCCCTGAACCCTGAATCATGACTCCCCTGAACCTCACGAAATCGATCGGCAACCGGCTGCTCGCCAAACATTTTTTTCCCGACGCCCTTGATATGCCGTAAAATCTTATGCAAAAAAGGGCTAACCGCATTACGGGCGTCCACTGCAACCTCCCTGAGAATTTTTTTCAATAACCCTTAATTTCGCGCTTCTTGCCCTTGAGTTTGACGCTATCTCCTGCTGGGACGCAATCAGAGGCTTCCGGGTAACAGGGGTAACCGATCCCCATGCAAGAGGCTCCCTCAAACCAACCCCTTTGGGCCCCCAGTCGCTCCGCGCTTTTTCGGCAAAAACCCTTTTCGCAATTCGGTCCTCAAGAGAGTGATAGCTGATGACCGCCATCCGGCCATGCTCATCAAGGCGATTGATCCCGTCATAAAGCGCCCGACTGAGGACATCAAGTTCAGCGTTCACCTCAATTCTCAATGCCTGAAACACCCTTGACAGCGTCTTGATCACTCGCTCTCCGCCATGCGCATTGCCTCGAATAATATCGGCAAGCTCCCTGGTGCTGCTGACTGACCCATTATGCTGGCGATACGCAACAATGGCCCTTGCAATACTACGGCTCCTGGGCTCTTCCCCATATCGGTAAAAAAGCCTCGCCAGTTGCTGCTCATCATAAGCATTGACAATATCACCAGCGCTTACGGAAGCATTACTATCCATCCTCATATCAAGCGGCCCCTCGCTCATATAACTGAACCCCCGTTCCGCCGTGTCAAGCTGATAGGATGAAACCCCAAGATCAAGCAGTATCCCGGTAACTTTCGGTTCCACAACTCTTTGGCTGCAAACCCTTGTAATGATCTCTCCAAGATCCAGGAAATTTCCTTTAACCAGAACAGCCCGGGCATCATACTCTCCAAGCTTTTCGCGCGCCTGCCTTAATGCAGCTTCATCCTGGTCAATGCCTATCAGCAGCGATCCTTCAAGAAAACCAGCATCACAAAGCGAACGCAGCATCGCCAGAGAGTGGCCACCGCCACCAAGAGTCCCGTCGACATAAATGCCAGGTTTTCTGACCAGGAATGCAACAATTTCGGCCACAAGCACCGGATCGTGAAATATATCTCGCGTTATAGCCATCAAAAGTACCTGCTTGCAAGAGATGCAAAACGACCGGCACTCTCCCGCAAAAGAGCAGACAGGCGATCAGGATCCCAAATAATCATTTTCGTATCAGCCCCGATAATCATAACATCCTTTGTTATACCAGCATGCTCAAGAAACTCTCTTGACAGTGCAACCCTGCCCTGACGATCCAGCTCGACCGTTTCAAGACTTTCGTACATCAAGGTCTTCAGCAGGCGCTCTTCAGGGTTAAAATCCGAAAGTCCGGAGATCGACTTCCTCATGCCAGCCCAGATAAACGGCTCATACAGTTCAATGGAGCGATCGGGTGCCTTCAAAATATAAAGCACTTCCACATGCTCCGAAACCATATCTCCACCTGCCACCGAAACGACAGGCTCGAACTTCCGACGAAACCTTGCCGGAATCATCAGTCGCCCTTTCTCATCAACGGAATGCCTCTCTTTTCCTATAAAGCCCGCCATTATGGCAACTCCATTAATTCCTGTTGTGCATATCCGCAGAGAAAATAGACGTTTTTACACCTTCAGAGGGAAAGAAAACGCTGAATAAACGAGCAGACAAACGAAGACTCCCCATTTTTTACCACTTTCCGCCACTATGAAAATGTATAAAAAAGGATGCACTAAAAAAATATTAGTCTATTTTAATACTTCAATTGAAAAAGATTTTTTTAATGATCGAGAGCCCCATGAAAACAGACGCAAAAGAGATCGTCATCGATGGATACAACCTGATCCACAAGCTCTATCCATCCCCGACCTCAGCCTCACTCGATCTTCTGCGCCAAAAAACCGAAAAACAACTTCTCTGTTTTCAGCAGGAAAAACGGTGCTCTGTCACGATTGTATACGATGGTAAAGGAATGCACAAAGAGTGCGCTTTTGGAGCGCCATTGCACATTGTTTTTACTCCGGCCGCAAAAAGTGCCGACCTCTGGATCATTGATTACGTAAAGTCGTTGAACACAAGGGTAAAAATGGTTACTATTGTGAGTTCGGATGATGAAATCAGACGGTACACAACAGCATTCGGTGCCAGATGCATAAAATCTGAGGTATTTGTACGGCAACTGAACGAGATTACCTCTGCTGTTACCACCAATAATACGAACGAGCGCTCCCTGCGCATGACAACCAAAGAAAAAAAAGGTAAGGCCGAATTGCTGAGCGATCGGGAAGTGGCCCGATGGATGAGGCTTTTCACCCACGAAAATTATTAGCAAGAACACGACTCATTTTATCTATACTCTCGTGTTCGACAACAACGCTTCACTCTTAACCTCCGTCATTATGATGTCCGACAGCACCATTACCAATAGAGCGCATTGGCAGGAACTTGACGAATGGAGAAAAAAAATTGACACCCTTGATCAGCAATTATCCTCATTGCTCTGTGAGCGACTGCATTGTGCTCAAAATATCAGCTCACTGAAATCCATAATCGGAGAGCAGGTACTCCAGCCTGAGCGGGAAAAAGAGGTATTGAACAATGTCCTGAACCATGCCGACTCGCCCATGAAAGCCCGCGCACTGGAAAAAATCTATCAATGCATCATTGAAGAGACCAGGCTCTTTCAACATGAGTGGAAAAACAGCCAGCCAGGAATAACGGCCAGCTAAACAAGCTCTCTTGCCATGGCATCAAAAAAAACGTTCCTGCGTAACCCGCTTATTGTCAGCATAGCCCTTCTGCTGATGGCATTGGCATGCTTTTTATTCCTGCCTGGCCTTAATACTGCGTCAAGTACAACCAGCCTGATTGTTCACCGAAATATGGGTGTCAGAGCCATTGTGGATGAATTATACCGAAACGGCACCATCAACCGTAAATGGCCGGCAATCGTAACGGTAAGCATTATTCCAAGACTTCACCATATCAAGCCGGGAAGGTATACCATTGAGCCGGGAATGTCGAATTTCATGCTTATGTACTACCTCCATGCGCGTCGCCAGGATGAGGTTCGTGTCACGCTCCCCGAAGGGCTCGATATCGGCAGGGTTGCCCATATCCTGGCGCGAAACCTGGACTTCGACTCCACCGCATTCATGACTGCCGCATCCAGCCCCAGCCTGCTGGTGAGACGCGGCATTATGGCAAAAAATGCTGAAGGCTACCTGCTTCCCGGAACTTATGACTTTGCCTGGGCAAGCTCCCCTGAGGAAGCCGTCGGATTTCTGATTGGACGATTCCGTCATTTCTATACCGACAGCCTGAAAAGCGTGACAGCCGCAAGGGGGTTGAACGAAACCGGGTTACTGACCCTCGCCTCCATTGTTGAATCCGAAACCCCGCTGAACCGCGAAAAAAATATTGTCGCAAGAGTCTATCTTAACCGTCTGAAAAAAAAGATGCGGCTGCAGGCGGATCCAACCGTACAGTATGCCCTTGGAGGCGCTGCCCGCCGACTCTATTTCAAAGACCTTGCTGCCGACTCCCCCTACAACACCTATCGCCATACCGGACTTCCTCCAGGCCCTATCTGCAACCCTGGCACAGCCTCAATCCTCGCAGTACTGAAACCTGCGGAAAACAACTTCCTTTATTTTGTTGCAACCGGAAAAGGAGGACATTACTTTTCGGAATCACTTGCGGAGCATAACGCAAACATAAAAAAATACAAAAGCGCCCTGAACGAAGCGAAGTAAGGGAAAGATACCTGTCACCACCCTGTTGAGGAGATTAATAATATTGCCTATAATGCAGCACGGAAGTCAATCATTTTTTCACCAAATAATCCATAGCAATGCAGAAAAAGAGCTTGTCTGACATATCAATTCAAGGAAAACGGGTATTGATGCGCGTTGATTTCAACGTTCCTCTCGACAGCAGCAAAAAGATTACCGACGACAAAAGAATCGTGGAATCCCTTCCTTCCATCAAAAAAGTAGTGGAGAGCGGGGGGCGCCTTATTTTGATGTCACACCTCGGAAGACCGAAAGGAAAAGTGAATGCTGAGTTCTCACTTGCTCCCGTTGCATCAAGACTATCAGAACTGCTCGATTGCCCGGTTACCATGGCAAAAGATTGTATCGGTACCGAGGTGATGCAGCAAGTGCTTGCACTGCAGGACGGAGAGGTTCTGCTGCTTGAAAACCTCAGATTTCACCCCGAAGAAGAGGCTAATGACGCCGATTTTTCAAGGGAGCTTGCCTCACTTGGCGAGGTCTACGTCAACGACGCATTCGGCACCGCACACCGCGCCCATGCCTCCACGGAAGGCATTACACACTACGTACAGACGGCCGTAGCCGGTTTTCTGATAGAGCGAGAGCTCCTCTATCTTGGAAAAGCGCTGCAGGAACCCGAACGACCTTTTGTAGCTATCCTTGGTGGCTCAAAAATTTCGGGCAAAATAGATGTCCTCGAAAACCTTTTCAAAAAGGTCGATACCGTCCTGATCGGCGGCGCCATGGTCTTCACCTTCTTCAAGGCCATGGGTTACGAAACCGGCAACTCTCTGGTTGAAGAGAGCAAAATTGAACTGGCACTGAAAATTCTGGCCGAGGCAAAAGCCAAAGGCATCAAATTGCTTCTCCCCTCAGACGTCATTCTTGCGACTGAAATATCAGCAACTGCCGCCTTCCACTCGGAGATGGTCACCGCCATACCCGAAGGGATGATCGGTCTCGATATCGGTCCCCTCACGGCAGAAACCTACCGGAACGAAATACTCGCCGCACGCACCGTGCTCTGGAATGGTCCGATGGGCGTCTTTGAAATCGACAATTTCGCGGCAGGCACCATGGCCGTCGCAAAAGCGATGGCTGAAGCAACCGCTAAAGGAGCCACAACCATTATCGGTGGAGGCGACTCCGCAGCAGCAGTTGCAAAAGCGGGCCTGGCGCAGGAGATGACCCATATCTCAACAGGAGGAGGAGCAAGCCTTGAATTCCTTGAAGGCAAAGAACTCCCCGGTATCGCTGCCCTGAACGATTGAACGAATGAACTACTCCAACCAGCCATACAGTCCCGGGGGCTTTTCGTTTATGCCCCCGGCGATCAAAACCATTATTCTCATCAATGTTGCCGTTTTTTTTCTGCAATTCTTCACTCCATTTGGAGCATTGATTCAAAACCTTGGCGCACTCTGGCCTGTCGGCTCCGAAAACTTCCGACTCTGGCAGCCAGTGACCTACATGTTTCTGCACGGCGGGGGCACGCACCTCTTCTTCAACATGTTCGCCCTCTGGATGTTCGGAGCTGAAATAGAAAACCAGTGGGGAACACGGGAATTCAACATCTACTACTTTACCTGCGGCATAGGGGCAGCGATCATCAACCTTCTGGCGACCATAGGCGATCCCTATCCGACCGTCGGCGCTTCCGGAGCCATTTACGGCGTCCTGCTTGCCTTCGGCATGATGTTCCCCAACCGCTACATTTTTCTCTATTTCCTCTTCCCCGTCAAGGCAAAATATTTTATTGCCGGCTATGCGCTTATCGAGTTTATCTCCGGCCTCAACAGCCGCACGATGGGCAGCGGAAGCGACATTGCCCATTTCGCCCACCTCGGCGGCATGTTAATCGGCTTTATCTTTATTACCATCAAACGGGCTGAGTGGTCATTTGCCGGACTCTTCAGCAAATTCCGTCCATCCGGCAAAAAAAGAAGCGGCCCGCGTCTGCATACCCAAAACAGTGTGGCGCCACCGGTTTCAGAAGCCGAAATCAACGCCATACTCGACAAAATTTCCGAGCGTGGCTATGCATCACTGACCGCAGAAGAGCGACGCAAACTGCTCAAGGCAGGCGGAAAATAGTGGAAAAACAGGAACAATACCCAAGCGAGGGAATGGAGATGACGAGAACATTGGACGAGGCCACGCGCAAGGCGGAATCGATCTTAAAAAGCCCCCGGAAAAGAAGCAAACTGCTCGACACCGCCACCAGAATGGCTTCATCCGGAAAATCCGCTCTTCAGCTTTCCGGCATAACCGGAAAAATAACTCCGCTTGTGCGCATGGTACGCTGCACTGCCAGCAGGGAGTACCTCGATACCCCCTGGCAGAGCATTGTGCTCATTACCGCAGCCCTCATCTATTTTGTCTCTCCCTTTGATGCCATTGCCGACTTCCTCCCGGTTATCGGCTTTATCGACGATGCTGCCGTCATTTCAGCGGTTTTTGCGGCAATCAGCAAGGATGTTGAAAAATTTATCGCCTGGGAAGCGGCAAAACCACCATCTGACGCCGCATTAATCAGCTCTGCGGAGCCTGAGTAACCGTCACGGAGTCGTCTCTCTCAAAACAGGCAACACTCTCGATATGGCTGGTATGCGGGAACATGTCAACCGGCTGAACCGATAAGAGCCTGTAACCCTGAAGGCAGATCTCCTTGCCGTCACGGGCAAGACTTGCCGGATTGCAACTGACATAGACAATCCTCCTCGGTTTGAGCCGAAGCATCGTGGAGAGAGCCTTCGGGTGCATACCCGCCCGCGGAGGATCGGTAATGATCACCCCCGGAGCAGCATAGCTTGAGAGCGTATCGTGCATGGCATGAAAATCCTTGAGATCAACCTGGAAAAATGCCGCGTTCTCAATCCCGTTAAACGCCGCATTGGAACGGGCATCATTTATGGAACTTTCAACCACCTCAAGCCCCACAACCTGACGACAATACTTTGCCATATAGAGGGTTATCGTGCCCGTGCCGCAATAGAGATCATAAACCGTATCCTCCGGCCTCAGCCCGGCGACCTCCAGAATGCTGTGATAAAGCACCTCTGCCTGTGATGAATTTGTCTGAAAAAACGAGTTCGCCGAAATCCGAAAATCAAGACCACCCAAACGCTCGGTAATATATCCCGCACCGCTGAGCAGAAACTCCTTTTCGCCGGTAGCAACCGTATTCTTCCGCTCAGTCACATTGTTGACCACCGTCATCTTCTGGCCCGGCATACCTGATTCAAGATGCATACGGTACCGCTCCATGAGCGCTTCATCATACCACGAGGTCACAAGATTAACCATAACCTCCTCGCGGTTTTCACTGTAACGCACCACAAGATTGCGCAAAAAACCGGTATGAGCCTTGGCACCGTAGGGAGCAAGAGCATTGTCGAGCGCAAACTGGCGGGTCAGGGCGAGCACCCTGTTCATCGACTCCTTGGCGAGATAGCAGTAGTCGATATCAATCACCTTCTCAAAATTGCCGGGAGTATGAAAGCCAAGCGCAAACCCCTTGGGGCGCTGAAGCTCATCAAGCGAAAGCTCCTCCGGCAGCAGGTAGCGCATATTTGAGCACGAAAATTCAATCTTGTTCCGGTAATGAACTGGATCGTGAGAGGCAAGAGCCGCCATAACCGGGGGAGCCACAAAATCACCGAGGTGCTCCAGTGCATCCTTCACCTTTTTCTGCTTGTACAAAAGCTGCGCATCATAGCGAATGTGCATCAGCTTGCACCCACCGCACACGCCAAAATAGCTGCACACCGGCTCCGTCCTGTCGGTTGAAGCCTCAAGCACCTCAACAGCAATCGCCTCAATATAGCGCTGCTTCACCTTTTTTATCTTGGCCGACACCCGGTCACCAATCGCAAGCATACCGCTCACCATCACCGCCATGCCGTTGTCAAGCCGGCCAAAACACTGCTCTTTCTCGGCCAGATCAGTGACCGTCAACTCAATACTATCCCCCTTTCTTAAAATCTCTTCTGCCATGACAACCTTTTTATACCTTATAAAATCAATACGTTACAGCCACTCGGCCACGAGAGAGTCATTATCAAACATCAAACAAAATCCCTGTTACTTGACTCTGTCAGTTTACCAGTAACATATTTATGGAGAATACGGGTAAAAGTGCTTGATAGGGAATCCCTTCCTCCAGAGCCTTGGTCTTCGGTATGAATGGACTGAGATCAGGATTGCTTATGCAAATCCAAGCCACACTGCGAGCGCCCGGTTAACGGCAAGCATCAAGGCATCATCAAGTCTTCCGAAAGTCGGTCCAATTTTTTCACGCG
>CAIMHT010000082.1 GCA_903840935.1 uncultured Chlorobiaceae bacterium | reverse complement strand
GTGTTATTACGCTTTTGATCAAGGACTGTCTAAGATTTTCAAATATTTTCGACCCTCAAATACCAATATAACGCATTATTATGTAATATCATAGCATCTTTTCGTTCAAGCACTATTTATAATAAACAGCAAATCGCTAAATGGAGAACATGCAAAACCAGGGGACGCACCCCGCTTGGAAAGCCTGCCGCAAGCAAAGCACCATTCAAAATCCGGAATTTCAAATGAGATTTATTCGCCGATAATCTTGATGAGCACCCGTTTTTTTCTGTTGCCGTCAAATTCCCCGTAGAAAATCTGCTCCCAGGTACCAAAATGCAGTCGCCCTTTTGTGACGGCAACAACGACTTCACGACCCATGATCTGGCGCTTGTGATGGGCATCGCCGTTATCCTCTCCGGTTCTGTTGTGCTGGTAGCGGCTTAGCGGTTCATGCGGTGCCAGCTCCTCAAGCCACCGCTTGTAGTCCTGATGCAACCCCGGTTCGTCATCATTGATAAAGACTGAAGCGGTTATGTGCATGGCATTCACCAGGCAGAGCCCCTCCTGAATGCCGCTCTCCTGAAGAGCCCGCTCAACGTCACCAGTGATATTGACAAAATCCATTCTTGCAGGTATCTGTAGCCAGAGTTCCTTGTGGTATGATTTCATGCTTCAGAAGGTTAATGTTCAGAGTCTTGCCCGTATTCATTTCTTTGCTATCAGTGCAGAGCCTCTTGTTCACACAGATGGGAAAAGGTTCGGAAACAAGAGTTCAGCGGCATCAACAGGAAAACGTAGTGACAACGCTCCTTTTGGAGTATCCGATCCAAGTATTCCGTTTTCAGTTAATGATGAAAGCAATGCACGGGCTGTTCTCTCTTTCAGCCCGGTAATCCTACTCACCTCTCCACGGGGAATCTCGCCCTTAAGCAAACTGCTTTCAAGTATGGAGAATGCCTCAGGCCTCCATTCCTGCCTGTCACAATACTGTTTCAGCCTTTTGGCAAAGAAGTCAAATTCAAAAAGGCTGTGCATAAAAGTTACCTGATCAAGAGAGATGTTCAAGAACCAGGTAATAAAGGTATTGAGTGCTTTGAGAGAGAGGTTTCCCCGCCCATCAAGATCTCCCTGACGGGGCATATCGGCGTGATCCATCATGTTCATATAATCCTGCCGACTATCCAGTCCCCGGGCAAGGCCTCTTGACACCGACCAGAGTCCATGAGCGCCGACACCTGCCTGAAGCGCCATTGCGTGACTCATGAGGCGACTGACACGGCCATTACCGTCAGGAAAGGGATGGATAAAATTGAACCGGTGATGCGCTGCAGCCATGGCGACAAGACGCATTCCTTTCCCAAGAGATTCAAAGTTATAGCGCTTTTCAAAATATGCCATAAAGGCTTCAACAGCACTGCTCTCTGGAGGAAGATGCCGACCAACAGAGACGTCATGGAGCGGTTCACTCCGAAACTCTCCCGGAACAATAAGGATTTTAACCTTTTTTCTTTCCATATACCGCATTGACTCTGGAAGATCCTTATAAAACTCCCTGTGCAACCAACGGATAAATTGACTCGAAGCTGCATCTGCAAGTCTACCGGCGGCGTGCATGGCATCAATCTGGCGCTGTACACAGATATGGGCGACGGCTTCTATCTGGAGATTTCGCCTCTCACCATTTGAATTGAAGAGGTTCTGAAGCGCCTCTTCAATCTCCCGTGGTTTTGTATTGTGTCCCTCAATAAGATTGGAGTAGTAGCAATTCATTACCCGTACCAGATCGGCAAGACTGCCTGCAGTTTTAGGATGAAGGCGATTCCCTAATTTTTCTGCTGATGTTGAAAGTGATGCAATAAGATCAACAATACCGGGATCTAAAGAGTCCGGCAGGCAGGGTTCAAGACGTGGCGGTGTTTCAGTGATCATAACTTTGCCGGTTACAGGATAATTTTATCTTTTTTATTGTAAGCCGTTACAAAGGATAATGTATAGATTTTGCCGATGTTTTTGCCGATGTTTTGTTCTTATTATCGAGAATTGTCCAACCCGCGAAAAAGGCAAAGCAAGCTATTGAGTGGACAAAGGGCAAGAGTTGATACAAGAGAGCAGCGTAGCATTTTAAGCTTTACGCAGATCATCCAAATTGCAGGCCAGCCGATCCATGTTGTGCACCACGACCGTTCATAAACCTGCTCATTGTTTTACATCCGCAGCGACCCGCATGTGGACGATTCTCGTGGGATTGGAAACCATGCCATTGTTGTATGAAGCCCCGGACTTGACCTTGTCGACAAATTCCATTCCGGAAATCACACGTCCCCAAACCGTGTATTGCCCGTCGAGGAACGGTTCCGAGGTGAAACAGATAAAAAACTGGCTGTCGGCACTGTCGGGGTCAGAAGCGCGCGCCATAGAGACGGTTCCCCGGATATGCTTCTCGCGCGAAAATTCAGCTTTAAGTTGTTGACCGGAACCGCCGGATCCATTGCCGAGCGGATCACCGGTCTGGGCCATGAATCCGGGGATCACTCGGTGAAATGCGAGACCATCATAAAATCCTTTACGGGTCAACGCCTTGATGCGCTCCACATGGCGGGGCGCAATATCGGGACGCATCTGGATGACAACCCGGCCTGATGGAAGGTCGAGATAAATCGTGTTTTCGGGATCAAGTAATGGTGACGCATGAACGGACAAGGGAAGTAATCCGACCAAAAGCCCAAAAAAGAGGGTTATAGCTATGAATAATTTTTTAAGCATGGGCGTCAGGTAACAGTTGGTTGAATAAGTTCGTGGATTATAACAAATTTTTAAGGCTTGAGTGTCAACAAGGCCGCACCAAAAACACCGGCGCTGTCACCAAGACACGGCCTTAGTATGGGGATGCGGAGTTCACTGTTGAAGAGGTGCCTTTCGATGGCCTGAACTGCCAGCGTTGAATACAACTGCCCAACCTGCCCTACTCCACCGCCAATGATGCAGAGATCGGGATCGATGATATTGATGACCGTAGCGAGCGCCTTGCCAAAATAAAAGAGCAGCCGTTCAATGGTTTCGGCCGCAGCTCCATCCGAGTCGCAATCTGACGCAATCTGCTCCAGCGGTTTGAAGCGGTCGCTCACGTGCTGATAATAGCGCTCAAGCGCCGGACCGGAGATAACTGTTTCAACGCAGCCCCGTCGGCCGCAATAGCAGGGTTCACCGCCAAAGATGAGTTCATTGTGTCCCCACTCTCCAGCAATACCGTGTGCGCCACTGCGGGCCTTTCCGCCACAGACAATCCCTCCGCCTGCACCGGTACCAAGAATAATGCCAAATGCAAGCTTTGAGGGGTCGCGCATAAGTGATGCACCTGCACCAAGCATGGATTCGGCGAGCGCAAAGCAGTTGGCATCGTTTTCGAGCACCACGCCTCGCTTGAGGAGCTGTTCAAGGTCATGCTTCAGATCGCGGCCATTGAGGCAGACGGTATTGGAATTTTTCATGATGCCTTCTCCTTCATCATAGCGTCCGGGAGTTCCGATTCCAATCAGTTGGGGCGGAACAATCCCGGACTCCATAGAGAGCGTCTCAATGAGTTGCCTGATACGTTCAAGGATATGAGTGTAACCGCCAGATGCCTCTGTACCGATTCTGTGGCGGATCACCGGTTTCATGAGTTTCGTGGTCACCACCGCCTCAATTTTGGTGCCACCGAGATCTATGCCCCAGTAATGGTCACCCATGAGCGGAGTTCCCTTGGCGCATCTGACGGGGCTGGATGATATTTTTCAAGAGCCATGAAAAAAGAAGGTAGATGAATAATGCGCTCCCTGTTCCGATCACCATGCCGGCAAGAACGTCGCCGGGATAGTGAACGCCGACATAGATCCGCGAATAAGAAACGGCGAGAGCGTAAAGAATCATGAGAGCGGTAAAAAGTTTTTCAACCAGTACGCCCCGGTGAAAATAAATCCAGGTAACCGCAGCAACCGCAGAAGAGTTTGCCGCATGGGATGAAGCAAACGAATAACTGTGCGGCTGATGGATAAGCAGGCGAACGTGGTCGAGGGCAAAGCATGGTCTGATTCGCTGAACAAGGGGCTTGAGAATCCCGGAAGCCACAAAATCAGCGAGACCAACGGCAAGAAGGGCAAAAAAAATGAGCAAAAAAGCGTTCCTCCCCTTTCGGGCAACAATGAAAAGAGCGACAAGAATAAAAACAGGCCAGGAGAGGCGCCCGTTGGTCAGAAAAACCATGAGGTCGTCGGCTACCGGATGAACCAAATCATGGTTCAGTAACCGAAAGAGCCACACATCAGCCTGCTCAATGGGCGCCATCATCGTGCCTACTTTTTGGCTCCCCCTTTTTTCTGCTTCCTCGCCGAACCGGAAGGAGCAAGGCCAAGGTTTACTTTTGGCATGTCGGCGGCAGTGGTGGTTTTGTTGATATAATACTGCTGCGCAACACTGAAGATGTTAAACATCAGATAGTAAAGACCAAGACCGGCGGGCATGTTGTTGAAAAAGAGCAGCATCATGGCCGGGAACATGTACATCATCACCTTCATCTGCTCATTGCTCTGCGTCGTCGGGGTAATTTTCTGCTGCAAATAAACCGTCACGGCCATAAGAATAGGGAATACCGCAATATGGCTTCCATACATAGGGATAGCGAAACCAAAATCAAGAATCGAATCGGGCACCGAAAGATCTTTTGCCCAGAGGAAGCTGTGCTGGCGAAGCTGGATTGATGAACGGAAAACGTAGAACATGGCAAAGAGCAGCGGCATCTGCAACACCACGGGCAAGCAGCCTCCGATCGGGTTTACTCCGGCCTCCTTGTAAATCCTGCCAAGCTCGCTTTGCAGTTTTGCGGGATTATCCTTGTACTTTTCCTGAAGCTCCTTGAGCGCTGGCTGCAGGGCAGACATTTTTTTCATGGACTTCGTTGAAGCCATTGAAAGGGGATAGGTGACCAGCTTGATAAGAAAGGCAAAAATGATAATGATAAGACCATAGTTGCCGACAAAGCCATTCATCCAGTTGAAAACCGGCAGAATGATATATTCGGCAAAAGGCCTTGTGAGCCAGTCCCAGCCGAAGTCCATTATTTTTTCAAGACCAACTTTCTGTGCCTTGACAATATTGTAGTCGAGCGGTCCAAGATAAAGACTGAATTTGTCATCAACCACACCGCCTGTTGCGGGAACAGCCATTTTCAAGGCTGCAAGGTAACTCTCATAATCATTGCCGGTCTCTCTTTTTCCGTCGAGGTAAATCCCGGCTGAACGACCATGGGGAATAAGCGCGGCAACAAAATACTTGTTACGCACAGCAACCCATTGCGCTTCACCAGACTGCTCTTCACGGTAGCTCTGCTTTTCCTTGCTTGCATCGAGCTTTACCAGACTGCCGCCAAGGTATGCACTGGCCAATGCGCTCTGGGCTTCATCCGGACGGTTTTTTTCCGAATAGGGTACCCCGCCGTCCCACTGCAACTGGTATTCGTTTCCAGCAAGCTCACTGGCAAATCCTGTCAGCTTGACATCATAGTCTACCTTGTAGCTATCTCCGGAAAATCCATAGGAAATATCGATAGCCTGCCCGGGAGCCACATCAAGGTGGTAACGAACGGCGTAACTCTCTTTTCCACTGATGGTACGAAGGGTGTCAAGAGAGACGTTGCTGAAATAGAGGTCGCGGGTATCGATTCTCTTGCCTTCACGGGTAAGAAAAAGCAGCGAAAGCGCTCCGTTTTTTCCATTGCTGACAAGATCAAACGGTTGGCGATTGCCATCGAGATGCTTTTTCAGGACAAGAGACTTCAATGTTGCGCCCTTTGAAGAGAGTGTTGCCCGAAAGAGATCATTATCTACTTTCAGCAACCCTTCTTTACCACCGGAAGAGGATGCAAAAACACCAAAATTATCGGCGGCAGGAACCGAGGCCGACGGGATTTGCTGCACCTGCTGCTCAACCTGCTCTGTTTTCACAGCCGTTGCGGGCGGAACCTGTTTTTTATCCGGCGACATAAATTGAAGCCAGACCATCATGATCACAGCAATAATTGCAAGGCCGGTTATTGAATTTCTATCCATTACCACTCACGTTATATTTTACCAGAAAACTTTTTTTTGTTCACGAACGCAGGAGGAACCGGGTCAAATCCCCCCTTTGAAAAGGGATTACACCGAAGAATGCGCCAAACCGTCAACCAGGAAGCATAAAAAAATTGATGGTGCTGAAAGGCTTCAAGCGCATAACTGGAACAGGTAGGAAAATATTTGCAGGACGGGCCGAGCAATGGCGAAAGAAACGCCCGGTAAAATTTTATCAGCACTATCGGTACCTGATTGAAAAACTTCAAGCTACACATGCTCTTCATAACCCTTTATCCGGTAAAAAAACTCGACCCCTCATGTTTGATCCAGCCAGTCAAAGTTCAGGAAAGTATCATGCCAGCCATTAACACCCTGATCTCCTCCCTGAATGCGTCAAGATTCGGGAAAGTCTTTCTTCTGCCCATATACAGAAAAGCGATGCAGAGCATTTTACTTACACTCCCCTCATACTCGCTCTCTGCTCTAATTTGTAGCAAAGGTTTTTCAAGCCGGTAAGCTTCCCTCATCATCCTTTTGACCCTGTTGCGCTGAACAGCAGAAGGGACTGTTTTTTTACTCACCGCAAACAAAATGGCAGGAACTCCCTGAAAAGAACTGTTTTCCAGCTTAAGGGAGACATACACAATTCTTAAAAAATCACCCTTCATACTTCTTCCGCTCCTGAAAAGGAGTGAAATCGGCAGCTTTTTCCTCAAGATCTCATGCTTGCCAAGAGAATGTACGTGCACCTTGCTCAAAACGTAAACTGTGCACTGCTTATTGATCCTGCCACTCTCAAAGCAAGCTTATTGACCTGCCGTACCCATTGCGCTGCTTACTGAAAGCGAGTGACGCCCTTTGGCTCTTCTTGCTGACAGTACTTTCCGGCCATTCTTGGTCGACATTCTCTCACGGAATCCGTGCTTGTTTCTTCTTTTTCTGTTCCGTGGCTGATAGGTTCTTTTCATCGCTTAAAGCTCCGCACTTGTTTTATGTACAATTCAAAATTACAGGGCTCGCAATTTAACACAATGAACAATCATTAACAAATGGTTCTGCTCCGTGACCACTATTCAGACAAGAAACAACAGGCTCTTGATACAAAAAATCGCAACGCGGACTGAGTAAAAACAAAATCACCCGCACAAGTTATCAACAATGTGGATAACTTGTGGACAAAAAAAATAAACTCCCAAAAACCCCAAAGAAGACGCCAATCTAAAAGAATCAACACATGTTGACTACCTTGACATGGTTTAAGATTAAAACTAACAAATAAAATAATTTACCCTGTTGAAAACTCCCTGTTAACCATTCTTCCCATACAACGGATTTTTCATAAAGGAAATTGTTTTTTGTCCACATAAAAAACTAACTTATGAACAGCGAATGTTGACAGGGCTGACAACATCAACCCTTACCCCTCAAATCTCCGTGTTTTATGCTTGAAGTTACGTCAAAAACATTTCCGGAAAACCAGCAGTTAAAACCCCAGAAAAGCAGCTCTATGGAGCAGCAAGTATGGGAGTCCTGCCTTAGTGCCATCAGGGAAAAAATCAATCCCCTGGCATTCAAGACCTGGTTTTTTCCAATCAAACCACTAAGTTTTTCCGGTAGTGAACTGACCATTGAAGTTCCAAGCCAGTTTTTTTATGAGTGGATAGAAGAAAATTATTCCTCTTTTTTAAAACTTGCGCTTAAGGATGTGATAGGCCCTGATGCAAAACTGATGTATTCTATTGTAATGGATAAATCACAAGGGCAACCCGTCACAATAGAATTGCCGCACCAGAATGCCATGAACGTTGATTTCATTGCTGCAAGTCGCACGACAGAGAGACAAGCAAAAAACAATGAGGAGTTTGAAAAAAATCTTGCGCGTTTTGAAACACATTTAAACACCAAATACACTTTTGATACTCTTATCAGGGGAGATTGCAATTCACTTGCATTTGCTGCATCCAAATCGGTGGCGCAAAGTCCAGGGCAAAACGCATTCAATCCTCTGGTTATCTATGGTGGTGTAGGGCTTGGCAAAACACACATGATGCAGGCTGTAGGTAACAGCGTCCGTGAGAACAGGCTTTCGGAAAGGGTGCTTTATGTTTCCAGTGAAAAATTCGCCATCGACTTTGTCAATGCTATCCAGAATGGTAAAATCCAGGAATTTTCCTCTTTTTACCGTTCCATCGACGTCCTGATTATCGATGATATTCAATTTTTTTCAGGCAAAGAAAAAACACAGGAGGAGATTTTTCACATTTTCAACACCCTCCATCAGTCCAACAAACAGATTATTCTCTCGGCAGACCGCCCGATAAAAGATATCAAGGGCATTGAAGATCGCTTGATATCACGCTTTAACTGGGGACTTTCGGCAGATATCCAACCCCCTGATTATGAAACACGCAAGGCAATTATTCTCAGCAAACTGCATCAGAGTGGGGTAAATCTTGATGAAGCGGTCATTGAATTCATAGCAACCAATGTTACCGAGAATGTAAGAGAGCTCGAGGGGTGTATTGTCAAACTACTCGCCGCCCAGTCTCTTGATAACCGGGAAATTGATCTTCAGTTTACAAAATCGACACTGAAGGACATTATCCGGCACACAACAAAACGCCTGACACTCGACACCATTGAAAAAGCGGTCTGCTCATACCTGTCCATTACGCCAAATGACCTGAAAGGAAAATCAAAGAAAAAAGAGATCGCTGTAGGACGGCAGGTGGCAATGTATCTCTCAAAACTTTTGACCGACTCTTCACTCAAGACGATTGGTCTGCATTTTGGAGGCAGAGACCACTCCACAGTTATTCACGCTGTTAACACTATTACCAAAAAAGTTGACACAGTGACGGATGAAAGAAAAAAAATTGAAGAGATTAAAAAAAGGATCGAGATCCTCTCGATGTAAATTTTTTTGTGTACAACGTGTTGGTGGTTTGTGGGTTTAGTGTTGACTGGTAGTGTCTTATCAACACCAAACTGGTACAACAAAAACCATCAACAAACCCTAAACAAAACTACTTATCATCAACACACAGGTTGTCAACATTTTAAAAGAGCTGGGTAGCCTTGTTAAATGATTTTTTAAAAGTCATTTATAAAAAAAATAAACAGTGTTATCCAGATATCCACACAGTCAACAACAACAACAATTTTTTATAAATATTAAATAGTTAAAGTTGAAGCCGATGAAATTAATCTCTTCAATCCGTCAATTACAGGATGCCGTTGGCAAGGTTGCGCAAGCTATACCTGCAAAAGCCATTGATGCCCGCTTTGAAAATGTTCATTTATCCATTGAGTCTGGCAGCCTGACTCTTTTTGCTACGGACGGTGAACTTTTAATCACCGTAAAAAGTGAAGTTGAAACAACTGATTCCGGAAATATCGGCATAAAGGCTAGGACTTTGCAGGATTTTCTCCGGAGCATGTATGATACTGCGGTAACTTTTGTGATTGAGCGTCAGGAAATAAGTGATCATGGTACAGTCCACATCACAACCGATAAAGGGAAGTATAAAATACCCTGTCAATTTGAGAGCAAGCATGAAAAACATGAAAAAACCTATGACATCTCTCTTGAGCTGGCAACAACGGAACTGCTTGACCTGATTCAAAAAACCATTTTTGCATGCAGTATTGATGGTATGAGACCTGCAATGATGGGTGTTTTGTTTGAACTGGAGGGAAGTGTTATTACAGCAGTATCGACTGATGGTCATCGACTGGTACGGTGCCGCAAAAATTCATCATCTGATATTGCGGAAAAACAGAAAATTGTCATACCAGCCAGGGTACTCTCCATTTTGCAAAAGCTTACTCAGAATGAATCAATTACCATGCAGATTGATTCAGATCGTCGATTTGTTCGTTTTATTATGGGGAACGTTGTTCTTGATGCATCACTTATTGTTGAGCCATATCCAAATTATGACGCAGTCATTCCTGTAGAGCATGATAAACATCTGATCATTTCCCGTTCAATGATTTATGATTCCGTAAGACGTGTCGGTCGTTTTTCAAGTATTGGTGATGTCAAGTTGGTCATTGAAGGCGAGCTGCTGAAAGTGATGGCTGAAAATACCAATGAAGGGGAGGCTGCACAGGAAGAATTACCCTGTATCTATGAAGGGGATGAGATCACGATAGGTTTTAATTCAAAATTTATTGAGGCTGCTCTTGCGCATCTTGATGATCATGACATCCGTATTGAGCTGAAAAGTCCAACGACGGCTGTTATTTTCAAGCCACATAAGGTAGAGGAAGATGATAAATTGATTGTTCTGGTTATGCCGGTAAGAATCAATAATTGAATGGTTGGGGAAAATTATTGAAAGTACGGTGTATACATTACCAGAATTTCCGGAGTCACCGGTTATTAACTTTTGAACCAGGTGATGGTATTACGCTCATACACGGTCCGAACGGTTCAGGAAAAACCTCTATTCTTGAAGGTATCCATTATTGTGCGCTGACAAAAAGCAATGTCAGCGCAACTGATGGTGAGTGCCTCAGTTTTACATCCGATTATTTTGTGCTCAATGGAAGTTTTTTTAGTGAAAAAGAGGTTTCAACGTCCGTCAAGATTGTCTATAAAAAAGAGAAGGAAAAGCAGGTTATTGTTGATAACAGTGAGGTGAAACCCTTCTCCCGTCACATTGGCCGTATTCCCTGTATTACTTTTTCTCCATCTGAAATGGTCATTGTTAACGGAGTACCGGCAGAACGAAGGCGGTTTATTGATACTCTTATCAGTCAGACAGAGAGAAAATACCTGGATGATTTGCTGGATTACAGAAGGGTTTTGCATCAAAGAAACGCTCTGCTTGCACAGTTATGTTCCGGTATTAATGTCCATAAAGATATGTTTTTGCTTTGGACTGAAAATATTTCAAGGCTTGCCGCATCCATTGTTTATACAAGAATGCTGTTTTTGGTACCATTTTTTCAACAGTTCAAGTCATTGTATCGGCAACTATCGTTCGATGAAATTCCTTCCATAATCTACAAGTGTTCACTGGGAAATATCAGTAACGACAGTTCACCCGAAGGGCTCTATACCCGTTTTCTTGCGAGGTATAAAGAGACCAGCAAACAGGAAATCTTGAGGGGACAGACTATGACGGGCCCGCATCGTGATGATTTACTTTTTTTGCTTCATGACAAAGAGATCAAAAAATATGCGTCACGAGGTCAATTACGCACCTTTCTTATCGCTTTGAAGCTTGCGCAATACCGTTTTTATCATGAAACCCTTAGGGAAAAACCGCTTTTTCTGCTTGATGATATTTTCAGTGAGTTGGATGTGACACGTACAGCCGATATTTTCGGTATACTTGAAACATGCGGGCAAACAATCATTACCTCTGCTGAAAAAAAGGGAAAAAGTAACGCAATGTTGATCTCCATGGAATCGCTGAAGCACATCAAGGAGAAATAAGTGTGTCACGAACAAAAAATCCAAAAAAAATATCAACTGTAGTTGGTGATATGTTTCAGGTATTAGGGATTACAGAAGCGTACAACCAGCACCAGACACTCCAGATATGGCATAGCGTTGTAGGAGAGGCAATTTCTTTGGCAACGTCCGTTGAACGCTTCTCCAATGGAGAGTTGTATATACGGGTTAAAAATCCGGCATGGAGAATGGAGCTTAATTTCCGCAAGCAGGATATTATCGTAAAACTTAATGCCGCCCTGACAGGGACGATGGTTAAAGAGATTATTTTCAGATAAAAGAAGCGTCATGCGTTATGACGCTTCTTTTAAAAGTTGAAAAGTCTTAAAGCGTGCAACTGAGCTGATAAATCTCAATCATTTTTTCAGCATACGCCTTACCAAAAGCGATACATTTTTCAAATTCAGGCTCATGGGGCTTGAATTTTACCATGACGTTCTGATCAAAAACCTTCAGTTTGAGCATGGTAAAATTGCTCTCTATCATGCGCACAGCTTCACCACTCCAGCCATAAGAGCCAAATGCAGCCGCAAGCTTTCCTTTGTCGCGTATAGGATTGATTGTTGCGAAAATCTGGTAAATCTGAGGCAGTATATTCTGGTTGATTGTTGGTGACCCGACAATAATACCAGAACAGTGAGCGATCTTTTCTTCGAGTTTTGACGCATGGACAGATTCAATATCACAGATATCGATCTTGAAATCACATGACTGGCTAAGCCCTTCGGCGATCTTTTCGGCCATCAATGTTGTATTTTCATAGGCAGAGACGTATGCGATCAGGATATTTTTTTCCTGGGGAAGGGTAATGGCCGTTGTTGCATACTTCTGTGAAAGATCGACATATTTTTTCCAGTTTGATCTCAAAATCGGACCATGACCTGGGCAAATAATCTTGATGTCGAGCGGCTTGATTTTTTCTATCGCCTGCAGCATGTATTTGCTGAATGGCTTCAGAATCGTGTCAAAGTAATAGGTAAAAGAGTCGTCAAAATCACCAACGACATCATCATACATACCCTCATTGCAGAAATGTGATCCAAATGAGTCACAGGTGAAAAGTATGCGATCTTCTTCAAGCCAGGTGTAAATGGTGTCGGGCCAGTGAAGGTTTGGTGCATTGATGAAATGAAGGGTTTTGTTGCCCAGACTGAGCGTGTCACCGGTTTTGACAACCAGTGACTTAAAGTCGTGACCGGTCTGATCACGAAGAAATTTGATGGCATTGCCGCTGCCAACGATGGTGGCATTTGGTGCAACTGCCAGGAGGTTCCTTGCATTGCCGGAGTGATCAGGTTCCGTATGATCAAGCACAATGTACTCAATCTCGGAAGGGTCGGTCACTTGTTTGATTTTTTCGAGATATGACGGCCAGAACTTATCTTTTGTCGTCTCTATGATCGTCTTTTTTTCGGCATTAATGAAATAGGAATTATAGGTTGTTCCATATTTCGTTTCCATGACAATGTCGAAAGTGATAAGACCGGGATCAAGAACCCCAATCCAACTGACATCATCGGTTATTGGCAGTACTTTATTATCAATCATGTTGATTATATCAAATTAATTAAAAAGGGTTACACACCTGTTGACTGGTAATGGCACAATTTTTCATGCTCGACCATTACAAGCAATATAAGCATTACAAAGGGAGGTCAAATGAAAATCAAAAAAGTTCTCATCCCTGATGATTTGTTTCGGTATGCCGTATCTCCTTTTGAAGAACAATCCCGTCTGCTGAAAACGAAAACAGTGTATCATCTGAAAAAATCATACTGTAGTCCTGGGGTTTAAAAAACGGCAGAAATTTCTGGCAATGCTCATCAAGGCGCTTCAGATAAAATTGGGTATTCTCATCTGGCCGCTCCTTCTGCCATTCAGAAGCAAGTTTCCCTTTGTCGTAAGAAGCTGATCCTGCCCCGCTTCCTGATATATAAAAGGTGATTCTATCCCCTTTTGTTATGCTCATGCCGCTTTTCAGGACAATTTCATACGTGATTGATTTTGATCGTTTTCCTGTTTTTACATCATCAAGGTACTGTTCAAGTGAGTTTTTAAGGGTTTCAGTTCTGGAAAAGTCAGAAATATCCAGTTCATGATTTAAAATTTTATCTCTGTATTCAGTAAACAGATTGTGCAGCCCAACGATATCCTCAATCAAAAGGGTTTCAAACCCCTTGCGGACAAACTCTCTGCCAAATTTTTCACTGCTTCTGCTTGTTAATGAAGATCCTTTCAGGATCATGATATTATCATATCCAAGAAGTGCGTAGTTTTTCTTCATATAGGATATCATTTTCCTGTATCGCCCGTCATAACCGATATTGATACCCTGTGGCATGATTATAGAAACTTCACTTACCAGCTCCCGTTCGGCAGCCTCAGTGGTAACCTCCGGTGGAGGAATAAAAAGAATGCCATCTGTATCAACCTCAATAATTTTGCATCCCCTGGCCTCAAACTCAACAATCATTTTTCTTGCAAGAGCCTGCCCTGTTGACGTCACTTTATCGGCCTCATTGAAATCATTGAAAATACCACCATTAAAGCCGAGGTATCCATACATGGCATTGATAAGAATCTTGAACGAACCCTGCATCGCATCAAAATTGTCGGCAAGTGAAAGATTGCCGACGGACTTTTCTGCACGCGATCTCTCTTTGGCCTTGAACCTCAGTTCTTTCAGATCATTAAGCACTCCAGGAAAGACTCTCAGTTCATCACTCTTTGGACATATATCGTACGAGAGCATAATCGATGGATAGAGTGACTCCACATCTGCATAGACAATTGGGCCAAGAATTCCTTTAAGAAATACTTCAGTATAGCCACCTGAACCCTGCTGTCCGGAAGAGGGTTTTGGTATAGACTCTTTACGGCGGAGATATTCTCTCACGATAAGAGCTTCAATTTTTGCGGCTTGCCCAATACGAGACGTCATGGCGTATGTAAAGGGCAGCATCTGCGTCAAATAGAAATTGCTTGCAGAAAGGAGTGATGAAAGTGCTCTGGTTTCGCGCACATCGTCAAGGGCGTATGCAAGCAATTTCTCGTAATTATTGTCCCAGAGAGAGGCAATATCCTTGTAATCTACATAGGTTCGATCTGGTGACGCAAAGCCAAAATGCTTTGCAACAGCTTTAAGGCCATAACTCTGTATTGATCGTTTTGAGATGTCATAACTCTGTACAAGAAACAGTGTATCAATGACATGGCGGCCCGGAACATCAAAAAACGGATAATCAATAGTTCTTTCAGCGAAACGAATCGATGCAGGATATGTTTTGGGTAGCAGCCCATTTCGTCCTATCGCAAATGGAATACCAAGAAGTTCGCAACGGCGTTGCAGATAAGAGAGATCGAAACTGAAGATGTTATGGCCTTCAATGACATCAGGATCCTTTGCAATGATCAATGCAATAAGCTCTTCAAGAAGATCCTTTTCAGTTCTGTTTTTTGAATGAAGCACACATTCCCACCCCCTACTGTCACAAAGAGAGATAATAATTACTTCATCATCTCCAATACCAGATGCGCCATTTCGCGTTTTTACTGGGTCGTAATGGGTTTCTATATCAAGCTGTATTCGGTAGAGGTCATCAAAAATCATCCCTTTGAAAAGGGTTTTTCCGCTTTGCAGAAAGTATTGTGTGACAGCATCACCTTTATTATAAAGAAGCGTGTTAGTCTCGTAAGGAGTGTTTTTGTTTATCTCCCTGGTTGTCTCTCCATATCGCTTTTTGTTAATGAAGTCAATTGCCCCCCGCTGATTTTTCCAGTTCCGGAAAATGGCAAGACTTTGATAATAATTAGAGCCATTAAGCTTTACCAGCCAGAATTTCTCACCATCTTCGGGCACAAACCCATCAAGAAGTGAACTGTCAGAAAGAAAAAAGAATGGGAAAAACGGCTCATCATGATGGCGAACTCCCCCTTTTCCCCGATTAAAAACCCTGATGTGGGTATCTGAAAGCTGGTATGCGCCAACAATGCCTTCCTCCTTGTCTTTTCCAAATAAAAGATCATTTGTTGCGATATCACTGATTATGCTGTCCATGGTTGCATTTTTGGTTAAGAGCATGGTTCAACGGAGAGTAGATGTTTCACGTGAAACATGCAATGCTGCTCAACGACCGAGGCGTATCATGAGTATGGATATGTCCGAAGGGGAAACACCAAGAATTCTTGAAGCCTGACCAATTGTATCCGGTTGATGTTTTTTCAGTTTTTCCCGACCTTCATTTGAAAGACCAGAAACACTCTCATACTTGAATGTCGCAGGTATTTGGTGCAAGTCGAGCCGCAAGATTTTTTCAGCCATCAAAAGATCCCGTTTAAGGTACCCCTCGTATTTAAGATCGATTTCAACCTGTTCGTAGACCAGTATATCGAGGGTTATGGCCTCGACAGAACTTTTGAATTCGGGTGATGCATCAAGGAGCATGGTCAGGTGAACTCCTGGTCTTTTCAGGAGGTTTATGGCGCCTTGTGATGTACTTACTAATGGATAACCAAGTCCTGAAAGAAGAGTATTTGCTTCGGCAGGGGGGATTTTTGTTTTGAGACAGATTTGATTGATTGCCTTAATGAGTGCTTGTTTATTGGTACATAGTGAATATGTTTCTGAGTCAAGCAGTCCAGCGGCAAATCCCATGTGCTGAAGACGGATATCGGCATTGTCGTGGCGGAGTATAAGACGGTGTTCAGCCGAAGAGGTAAACATTCGATATGGTTCATTGGTCTCTTTGGTGATAAGGTCATCAATCAGTACTCCGATATATGCATCAGAACGCTTGAGATGAAGTGGCGGTCGTTTCTGGAGTTTGAGCGTTGCGTTAATGCCGGCAATCAACCCCTGGGCAGCGGCCTCTTCATAACCTGAAGTTCCATTGATCTGCCCGGCAAAGTAAAGGTTTTTAACTACTTTTGTTTCAAGACTTCTGTTGATCTGGTGCGGAAAAAAGTAGTCATATTCTATCGCATAACCCGGTCGTATCATCTTTACCTTGCCAAGTCCCGGAAGAGAGCGAAGTCCCTCGAACTGGATCTCTTCAGGAAGAGATGTTGAAAAGCCATTAACATACATCTCATTTGTTCCGAACCCTTCAGGCTCAAGGAAAATATGGTGACTCTCCTTGTCCGGAAACCGGCAGATTTTATCTTCAATTGATGGGCAGTATCTTGGCCCTATTCCCTGAACCTTGCCTGTAAACAAAGGAGATCGGTCAAATCCCTTTTTCAGGATCTCATGTGTTGTTGTTGTCGTTTTGGTAACATAGCAACTGATCTGAGGTCGGTCCTTGAGTGATGTGCTTTTAAACGAGAAGGAAACCTTCTGCTCATCCCCTTTCTGCTCTTCAACCATTGAATAGTCAATAGTACGAGCATCAATACGGGGAGGGGTTCCAGTTTTCAGCCTTCCAGCGGCAAAGCCATGCTTGACAAGGCTTTCTGTCAGGCCAAAGACGGGAGGCTCGGCAATGGTCCGTCCTCCTGCATAATGGTTCATACCGATATGGATCAGGCCATTTAAAAATGTCCCGCAGGCAAGGATTGCTGCTCGCCCACTGATGATGCGTCCTGATGCAAGTTTTACCCCCCCAAAGTTTCCGGCAGAGCATTCAATGCCAGTTACGGTATCCTGAAGAAGATCAATATTGCGCTCCATTTCAATAACCTTGCGCATATAAAGAGTGTAGAGAGTCCTGTCAGCCTGAGCCCTCGGAGAGTGCATGGCAGGCCCTTTACTTCTGTTTAGCATTCTGAATTGTATTCCTGTTGCATCGATTGCTTTTGCCATCTCTCCTCCAAGTGCATCGATCTCCCTGGTAATCTGCCCTTTCGCGACACCCCCTATAGCAGGATTACATGACATTCGGGCAATTGCTGTGAGGTCTGACGAAATGAGTAAGCATGATACCCCCATTCTCGCTGCGGATAGTGCCGCTTCACATCCTGCATGGCCAGCGCCGACAACTATAATATCATACATGAATCGTGCGTTGTTTCACGTGAAACATTTATTGATGGGTAATGCTTTATATGAGAAAATAACACATAATAGTGTTTTTTCCCCTTTTTACAGTTAAATGATGTATCTTTAAAGCGTTATTGGCTGACTTGGATGTTTCAACAAGTATGATGTTACTGTTAAGTCGTTATATAATATTACTTTGATGTTTATTAGCCAATGGGTCTGGAGCAGGAACGCGACTAAAGGATAAATGCGGCGATTTGAATGTCTGAAGCACTCTGGTAAAGAATATGTGGCTGGGTTGATTTTCCTGAAAAAATGAAATTGATCAGGTTTTGCCAGGGCTGTTCGAGTGAGAACATCCTTCTGCTTTGCCTCATGGTGCCGCACGTAGATTGTTAGTTAATCAATACCCCGTTTTATATATTGGCTCAATTATTTCTTTCGAGCGAAACGCGATGCCATCAATGAAAAATAAACGATTTAACCTTCTTCTTATCGCAGTTGTCACTCTTGTGGCTCTCTGGTCATTATGGCCCACCTGGAGCGACTACTCCCTTTCGAAGCAGCTCGACAGTTTTGCCTCATCGCAGGACAGTCTGAAATATGCGATGAGTCACCGCGAAGAGATTGACAATGCTCGTAAAAAAAGCCTGAAACTTGGTCTCGATTTAAAGGGTGGAATGCATTTGGTTATGGAGGTAGACCAGGTGGATCTGTTTGAGCAGAAAGCCTGGAATAAAGACGGGAAGTTTGCCGCCATCATGCAAAATGTAAGAGCAAAAGCGACACAAAGCGATGCAAGGGTGATTGATATTATCTCTGCCGAGTTCAAGAGTGAGAACATCCGCCTGAGTCGCTATTTTTATGATATTCGCAATTCTGACCAGGAAATTGTAACCAAGTTGGAAAAAGAGTCTGAAGAGGCTCTGACCCGTGCCAAAGAGATTATCCGTAACCGTATTGACCAGTACGGTGTGGCCGAGCCTGTTATTACTACACAGGGAAGCAGAAAAATTATTATTGAGCTTCCAGGTGTATCGGATGAAACCAGGGTGCGAAATTTGCTGAAGGGTACGGCCAAACTTGAATTCAGGCTTCTCAGTGAACCGGAAGTGACGATCAGGACGCTTGACAGGATCAACTCATACCTTGCCCAGAACAGTCAAAGCAGTGCTGCCGCAGGTGGGGCGTTGCCGGTTTCTGATTCGTCAGCCGCTGCATCTGCTTCGTTGCCTCCCGGGGGAGCGCCTCCTCTGGCGCCTGTCAGCAAACAGTCATCAGCAAAACCGCTTTATGACGTCATCAGTGTATCACCATACGGAACAGCCTTTACAGCAGAGCGCTCGAAGGAGTATGTCGTCTCATTATTGCATCGCAGCGACGTTCAGGCATTACTTCCGCAGGATAGTGAACTGTTGCTTGCCGCCAAGCCAGAGGAAGGAAAAGTTGGTGAAAAGCTTTACGCAATTTACTTGGTCAAGAAGACTCCCGAACTGACGGGAGGAGTCATTACGGAGGCCAAAGCCACGTTTGGCTCGCAAAGCGTGCAACCAGAAGTCATGATGTCGATGAACTCTGAGGGGACGTCTAAATGGGCACGTATAACTGGTGCCAACATAGGCAAGCGTATAGCAATTGTGCTTGACGGAGCGGTCTACAGTGCGCCAGTCGTTCAGTCCAAGATTCCCAATGGTAATTCAGTGATCAACGGGATTGGAAGCCTTGAGGAGGCAAAAGATCTTGAAATTGTGCTGAAAGCTGGAGCGCTTCCCGCTCCAGTACGTATTATTGAAGAGCGTACCGTTGGACCATCACTCGGTGCCGATTATATCCGTGCAGGTATGCTCTCACTGACCTGGTCTTTTTGTGCCGTTTCGATTTTTATGCTTGTCTACTATAAAAAAGCCGGTATTGCTGCCGATATTGCCCTTGTGCTCAATATCCTCATTGTACTCTCGGTGCTTGCAGGTTTCAATGCATCCCTTTCATTGCCGGGTATTGCTGGTATTGTGTTGACCATTGGTATGGCTGTTGATGCCAATGTTCTTATTTATGAGAGGATACGTGAAGAGCTTGCGGAAGGAAAATCGGTGATCACAGCCGTGACACAAGGTTACGACCGTGCCTTCTCATCAATTCTTGATTCACATGTAACGACTCTGTCGGCCGCCTTTTTGCTCTATACTTATGGCATCGGACCCATTCAGGGGTTTGCCGTAACACTGATGATTGGTACTTCGGCAAGCTTGTTTACGGCGATTGTGGTGACCCGGGAGATTTTCCATCTCTTGCTTGCCAAAAATCTTATGTCAGACAAAAGTTTCGGTTAATATTTCAAGACGTTTCAACCCATGAGGATCTTTCAGAAGACCAACTTTAACTTTATCCGCTATCGTAAAATTGCGTACGGGTTCTCTGTAATTCTGCTTGTTGCAGGCATGGTTTCGCTCGTGGTCAAAGGGCTGAACTATGGTATTGACTTCAGGGGAGGCTCCGAAGTGGTGATACGGTTCGAGAAAAACGCAGATGTCGGCCAGATCCGCTCTGTGCTCGATGCCGCAGGTGTTTCGGGAACCCTGAAGCAGTACGGTATGGATCGCTCTTTTCTCTTCAGCACCGTCTTTCAGGGTGATACGGGGCAGTTGAAATCGCTTGTCTCCAATGCTCTCAATGCCCGGATACAGGGAAATCGCCATGAAATTGTCCGTATTGATGCCGTTGGTCCAAGCGTCGCTTCTGATTTAAAATGGTCTGCGGTTAAAGCGCTCTTTGCTTCGCTGTTAGCGATTCTGCTCTATGTAGGAATCCGGTTCGAAATAAAATTTGCATCCGCCGGGGTTATCGCTATTTTTCACGATATACTGACCGTTCTGGGACTTTTCAGTATTCTCGGTGGCCTCTTTACCTTTATGCCGCTTGAAATGGATCAGAGTATCATTGCTGCGTTTCTTACTATAGCAGGTTACTCCATAACCGATACGGTTGTGGTCTACGATCGTATCCGTGAGAGAATTCGGGGGCAGAAGCCATCAGATTATGAGCGGATTTTCAATGAAAGCATGAACCAGACCCTCAGTCGTACGATTATTACTTCAGGCACGGTACTACTCTCTGTTTTTGTTCTCTTTATCTTTGCCGGACCGGCAATCAGGGGTTTTGCTTTTGCCGTCTTTACCGGGATTTTGATTGGTACCTATTCATCGATATTTGTCGCTGCGCCTCTTGTTTATGACTGGCTCAGAATTACAAAAAGTTCGGTGCGTCTGAGAGGAAGCAAGGTCTCCTGAGGGCGCTCAACCAGGGAGGTTGCTACTTAATTTCACTCTTTGTCCTCGCCCCCGTTGTGGCGGGGGAACTTCATAATATTCACTTGTAAGGAACCTGGGGTATGAAAAAAGTATTGAGGAAAGCCGCACTGCTGCTGCTTGTCGGATCCTCCTCTCTGCAAATGTCAGCTCTTGCCGATGTCGCTGATCGGATTGTTGCCGTTGTTGGAAATGAGGTCATCTTCAAATCGGAAATAGATACAAGGGCGCTCATGCTTCGCATGCAGTATCCACAATTGATGCAAGATACAGGGTTGTCCCGTTCAATACTTGATGGGCTGATTGATCAGAAAATCGTTCTTGCAAAAGCTCAAATTGACAGTATCTCTATCGATGAAAACTCCGTTGTATCCATGGCAAGCGACCGGTTCAGGGAGCTCAGCACAAAGTTTGCATCAAAAGCCGAGATGGAGAGCCGTCTTGGCAAGTCATCAGCCGGCATCCTCGAGGGAATTCGCCAGGAGCTGCGCAATCAGCAGTTGGTCGATACGCTTCGCCGCAAAAAGAGTGCAGGGGTAACCGTCAGTTATAACGAAATGATGGCCTTCTATGCTGCGAACAGGGAGAAAATACCCCAGATTCCTGAAGAGGTCTCTGTATCGCAGATCATCAAGTATCCGCCGGTGTCGGAAGAAAACAGGGCACAATCACTTGCAACGATAGAGCGTATTCGAAAGGAGGTCAAGGCTGGAGCCGATTTTGCGGCAATGGCCAAACAGTACTCACAGGATCCGGGTTCGGCCCAGGCCGGAGGAGATCTTGGTTTTATCCCGAAAGGTCAGCTTATTCCGAGTTTTGAAAATGCTGCTTACGCACTCAAGGAAGGCCAAATCTCTGATATTGTTGAGACGCGCTATGGATATCATCTGATTCAGTTACTCAGCAAAGAGCAAGCTTCGATCCACGTTCGCCATATTCTCATTGTCTTCGATCGCAAGGCTGGAGATTTTGCAGGAGTGATTCGTCAGCTTGAAGCGTTGCGTAGTGATATCGTGAGCGGTAAGGAGGACTTTGCCGCCATGGCGAAAAAATATTCTGAAGATCCGGCCTCGTCCGCGATTGGAGGACAGATTCTCCTCAGCGGTTCGACCAACCCGATGTTTTCTCCCTCATCATTGCGTTCTCAACTGCAACAGATTATCGCCACCCTGAAGAAGAGTGGCGACATCAGTGATCCCCAGAAAATTGATCCACAGCAGGGAGAGTCGTTCTATGCAATATTCCGCCTGAACGAACGGAAGGCGGCGCATACGCTCGATCCAGAAAAAGATTATACCTACCTTGAGGAGCTGGCACTGAACGATAAAAATCAGCAGCTTTTCAGTAAATGGGTGCAGCAACTCCGCAAGGAAGTTTATGTCCGCACCTCAGACATCTAAGCGGCGGACGTAACGTGCGTTTTTTTCGATAAACTCTCTTCGTGGCTCAACCTTGTCACCCATCAATGTGGAAAATACCTGGTCAGCTTCCATGGCATTTTCCACATTGACCAGCAGGAGTGAACGGTGAGCCGGATCCATGGTGGTGCTCCAGAGCTGTTCTGGGTTCATCTCTCCAAGACCTTTGTACCGCTGGATATGGATGTTGGCCTTTCCCTTCTGCATCTTTCTCATGCCCTCTGAAATACTGTTGCGCTCATCGTCATCCCACGCATATTGCTGTTCCTTGCCTGACTTGACCAAATAGAGCGGAGGCTGGGCAATAAAGACCCTTCCTGCCTCAATGAGTGCACGCATGTAGCGGAAGAAGAAGGTCAGCAGTAATGTCCTGATATGCGCCCCGTCAACGTCAGCATCGGTCATGATGATGATTTTGCCATAGCGCAGTTTTTCGACCGAAAACTCATCTTCACCGAAGCTTGTGCCAAGAGCAAGAATGATGGTCTTGATCTCCTCGTTCTCAAGCATCTTGTGCAGCCGAGCCTTCTCGACGTTCAGGATTTTGCCTTTGAGCGGCAGGATCGCCTGGAAGCTCCGGTCGCGTCCCTGCTTGGCACTGCCGCCTGCCGAATCACCCTCAACAATATAGAGTTCACAATGTTCCGGGTCGTTGATTGAACAGTCTGCAAGCTTTCCCGGAAGCCCGGAGCTCTCAAGCACCGATTTTCTGCGGGTAAGCTCCTTTGCCCTCCGTGCAGCCTCTCTCGACATGGCCGCACCCTTCACCTTCTCAATAATCATCTTGAGCACATTCGGATTGCTTTCGGCAAACTCCGAGAGCTGCTCATTAATCACCGTCTCGACAATACTCTGCGTCTCCGAGTTGCCAAGCTTGGTCTTCGTCTGTCCCTCAAACTGCGGTTCAGCAACCTTGACCGAGATGACTGCGGTCAGCCCCTCCTTGAAATCGTCGCCGGTCAGGGAGAGTTTCAGATTTTTCAGCAGATCGTTTTTCTGCGCATAAGCATTGAGTGTTCTGGTCAGCGCCTTGCGGAACCCCGTCACGTGGGTGCCACCCTCGTGCGTATTGATGTTGTTGACATAGCTGAAAACATTCTCCTGATAGGTATCATTATACTGGAGCGCAATTTCAACAATGGTGGTATCCCTTTCACCGTAGAGGTAGATCGGCTCTTTAAGCAGGTTGAGGCGGTTCTGATCGGTGAACTGGACAAACTCCTTGATTCCTCCCTCGTAATGAAAAACTTCCTCGAATCCTTCGGTATCCTGCACCGTGATGCTGAGTTCCTTATTGAGAAACGCCAGCTCACGCATACGGTCGACAATGATATCCTTGCGTAACTCGGTCGTCTTGAAAATCAGATGGTCTGGCAGAAAGGTTGTTTTTGTGCCGCGCTTGTCGGAAGTGCCGATAGCCTTGACGTCACCCTGGGGAACGCCCCGCTCAAAGCGCTGGAAATAGACCTTACCATCGCGATAAACCTCAACTTCGCACCACTCCGAAAGCGCATTGACCACCGAAGCACCGACGCCGTGCAGACCGCCGGAAACCTTGTAGGCCCCCTTGTCGAATTTGCCACCCGCACCAATGACGGTCATGACCAGCTCAAGCGCGGATTTCCCTTTTTCCGGATGAATATCCACAGGAATACCCCGGCCATGGTCAATCACCGTGACTGAGCCGTCAGGATTCAGGGAGACAAAAATATAGTCGTTGAAGCCGCCAAGGGTTTCATCAATAGAGTTGTCGACAATTTCGTAGACCAGATGGTGGAGGCCACGGCTGTGAATATCGCCAATATACATGGCAGGGCGCATGCGGACATGCTCAATACCATCAAGAACCTGGATGTTGTTTGCTCCGTAGCTCGCTTCTGTCAGTGTGGTCAGAGGGGAAAGGATATCGTCTTCCGGCATAATAATCAGCTATAACTTGTGAGAGAGAAATGGAAGCTCAAGATAATAAAAATGCCGTCATAATGCTTGCCTATCGGCAAGGAATCAGGCCCAGAAGGCATCCGTAAAATGGTCGATTTCAAACGCGCTTATCCGTTGTTGCTCCATATGTTGCACCTGGATGGCGACAACATCGAAGCGGCAGTCGCACTCCCCGTCGGCGTAGAGGGCGAGGTAAGCGCGAGCCGCCTTGATAATTTCATGCTGTTTCGGCACCGTCACCGCCTCAGCCGGATGCCCCTTGGCCGAAGAGAGGCGGGTTTTGACCTCAACAAAGCAGAGTGTACGGCCATGCAGGGCAATAATGTCGATCTCATTGCGATGGAAGCGGTAGTTGCGCTCAATGACGCGGTACCCCTTTTTGACCAGATAGTCCGCAGCGATCTGCTCACCCTCCATGCCAAGCCGGTGCGGGTCGTGGGGCTCTTTCATGGCTTTTCGCCCAGTTGGCGGAGTTTGAAGCTCTTGCGATGTATCGGGCAGCGACCGTACTGCACGATTGCCTCCACATGCGCCCTGGTACCGTAGCCAGCGTGACGCTCAAAACCGTAGTGTGGGTAGTGGAGAGCGAAGGCAACCATAAGCTCGTCCCGGTCTGTTTTGGCCAGCACCGATGCCGCCGCAATCGAAAAAGCCTTTGAGTCACCCTTCACAACGGTCTCATAAGGGATTTGAAGTTCTGTGCGGAACCTGTTGCCATCCACCAGAAGCAGCCCAGGCATCACCGGCAACGCAGCAACCGCCTCGTTCATGGCAAGCATGGTCGCCTGGAGGATGTTAATTTGGTCAATCCTCTCCGCATCCACAACCGCAACCACCCAGAAGGCTGCCGCCTTCCTGATTTCAGGAGCAAGCACCCGCCGCTCTGCCGCCGAAAGCTTCTTGGAATCATTCACCCTCTCCAGCAGGGTACCATCCGGCTTGAACCAGCGCGGAAAAACAACCGCCGCCGCCACAACAGGCCCGGCAAGAGGGCCACGGCCCGCCTCATCAATGCCGCAGATCAGGGAGGTGTGTTGCCATAGTGGCCATTCGTAGTCGGTGAGCATCTTTCGTTCTTGTGTTGGTTCTGTTTGTGTGACCTCGCCCATTCCAGGCATTCAGTGAAAATCCTGGAAGCCAGTCAAACCATTGATAAAAGCTCGATTCAGAAACTCGACAAGAGGGTTAACCGTATGGAACGTTTTTGCAAGCTCAGCCACAAATCCGGGATCAGTAACCTCTTCATCGCTGAAAAAGCGCTGGGTGTAGTACCCCTTGAACTTGAGATACTCCACCGCCGGGTTGGTACTCTCATATCCTTTCGGCGGCCTGACCAGCTTTCCTGACGGCAAAACCCCTTCCGGAAATTGCGAAGAGAACTCTTTTTGAGCTATGATTGACTTCCACTCATTGAAATGAGCATCAATCTCCCGCCTCGTCTGCTCCAGAACAGCAGGCTCAGGCATATAGATCCCTCCCCCCGCAAACGTTGCACCCGGTTCGATGTGGACGTAATAACCCCCGAAAGGGCCTTTCCTTCCGCCTTTGCTCATAAAGGCAAAGAAATTGGTTTTGTAGGGAGATTTGTCTTTTGAAAACCGGATGTCCCGGTTGATGCGCATCATACAGCTCTTGGGATCAAGACCCGCCGCAGCAATATCCGTGTCGAATCCGGAAATTGCCACAAGCAGTTGAACCACCGTATCAAGCATCTCGCTAAATGCCTGCTGATACTCATTCTTGTGTTCCGTGAACCAGACTCGCTCATTATGCTCTTTCAGCTCATGGAGAAAGGCGAGGGTTGCGTTTGTTATCATTGGCGGAAAAATTGATGTGCGTTTCGAAAACAAAAAGAAGATATCCTGTTTTTTCTCAAAAGATGAATACGTTTTCAGGCTGATTGAAGCGTATCATTGACCCATTTGTTCAGGCTTTTCCCCGCCTTTATGGCCTTGAGATGAATGGCATGGTGCAGTTCCGGGTTCATTCGCAGCACAAATTTTCCGGAAAATGGCTTATCCGGTTTTTCTCCCCGCTGTTCACAAAAGTCGAGATAATCATCGACAGAATCCCTGAACGCCTGCACAATTTCATCAACACTCCGTCCCTGAAAGGTGACGACATCTTTCGTGTCGACTACCTCGCCATGAAACAGTCCAGCCTCATCATCAAACTCAATATGCCCGGTGTATCCTTTATAGTTCAGCATGGTACTCCAC
>CAIMHT010000081.1 GCA_903840935.1 uncultured Chlorobiaceae bacterium | reverse complement strand
TTTTGTGGTATTCATTCCGGCAAAGAGGCTCAGAGCAGCCAGGGCAATTGCCGTATTGAAGAGGTAGAGATGAGCTTGGGCAAGGCGGGGAAAGGGGATCGCTATCCTGTTAAGGCGTTGCAGCATGTAATATGATGTCGAAAAAATCGCTGCAAGTGAAAACCCGAGCCCAAGCCCGTTGGTATGCACGACACGAAGACGTCCGAAGCTGAGCCATGGGGTAAGATTCAGTGCCGGATAGAACATTTCAACAGCCATCCAGAGTCCCACCACCAGACCAATGACAAGCCAGAAAAGTGCTGAAAAGGCAAAACCGCGGACTATTTTGTAATTGTACCCTGCTTCGCTCATGCCTTCCTCCGGATCATTTTTTAAGGAAAATAAACAGAGAATATCAGACGGCAGTTAGGATAACAAACAGCTAAGATGCCTCTGACTGATCAAGTGAAAATATAGTGAAAAACATGGGATGTTGAGTCGAATAAAATTTTCGATCGTACATTATTTGCTGATTTTAATTGTCAATTGTTACTTATCCATTTTTCATTGTGTATTAGTATTCAAGTTCTGAATCCACTGTCACTCTCTGGCGGAAAACCCAGAAGCTCCATCCCTGATAAATCATGATTATCGGAATAAATATCATGGCGACGATGGACATTATCCCGAGGGAGTAGAGGGATGATGATGAGTTATAGATGGTGAGGCTCCATGCCTGGTTGAGGCTTGAAACAAGCACTCTCGGGTAGAGGCCAATGAAGATGGTGATGGTCGAAAAAGCTATGGCGACCGTGGTCATGGCAAAAGCCCATCCGGCAGCATTTTTTTTCAGCATGAAGATTACCGAGAAGAGGGCCAGAACACTGAAGACCGGCACTGTCCCCGGATTGATGCCCAAGCGGAGGTAAAGGTCGGTTTCGGTGACGGTGCATACCATGAAAATGATACAGAGAAGCGTTGCCGGAGCCCAGAGCTTTCTTGCCAAACTCATTGCTTTTTCCTTGAGTGCAGCGGAGGTTTTCAGTGCAAGAAAGATGGCTCCATGGAGCGTGAAGATAAGAAACGAGGTTACTCCGCAGAGCAGTGCGTAGGGATTCAACAGATTGAGCAATCCTCCAGTATCGTTCATGGAGCTGTCAATGGGAACTCCTCTCATGAAATTAGCGATGGCAATTCCCCAGAGCAGTGCGGGAACGGCGCTTCCTCCGAAAATGCTCCAGTCCCAGAAGCTGCGCCATGCCTGGCTCTCGTGCTTGCTGCGGAACTCGAAGGCGACTCCACGGAAGAGAAGGGCCACAAGCATGAGAATAAGCATAAGATAAAAACCGCTGAAAAGCGTGGCGTACCATTTCGGGAATACGGCAAACATTGCGCCGCCTGCGCTGATGAGCCACATTTCGTTGCCGTCCCAGAAGGGGCCGATGGTGTTGATGACGGTGCGGCGTTCACGATCATCTCCGCTCATGAAAGGAAGCAGGATGCCGACACCGAAATCAAATCCTTCGAGCACAAAAAAGTTGATAAAGAGGAGTGCTATGAGGATGAACCAGAGTGTTTGTAAATCCATTATTTGGGACGATTACAGGTTCTTCGGCAGCATTGATGTCTGCCAGACAAAAAGTTTTTTTAACACAAGCATATTCATTGATTCTCTTTTCATGAATTTATTCCGCAGTTTCAATCCCTGCAGAGGCATATTTTTTCAGCAGGAAAAAATCAGTCCCGGCAAGCGCTGCGTAGATGACAACAAAAACCGCAAGAGAGAAGATCAGTTCGCTGCTGCTGACGACCGATGCCGGTGTAACTCCTTTTTCAGTTTTCAGCAGGCCAAAGACAATCCAGGGTTGACGGCCCATCTCAGCAAGGATCCAGCCTGATGTGTTGGCAATCCAGGGTAGCAGCAGTGACCAGAAGAGCAGGGCGCCGACCATCGGAGAGAAGGTGTAGTTCTCCTTGATTACCTTGTACAGTGCGAGCAGTGAGACGAAGAGCATCAGTGTGCCCGCACCTACCATGAAGCGAAAGCTCCAGTATGCGGTGACGATGGATGGAATGTAGTTGCCGGGGCCGTATTGCACTGCATACTCTTTTTGCAGGTTTTTGATTCCTTTTACTTCGCCCTCAAAGGTGTTATAGGCAAGAAATGAGAGCATACCAGGAACACGTATGGAAAAAACGTCTTTGAGGCCCTTTTCATCACCGATGGTAAAGAGCGAAAAGCTGGCCGGGTTTTCGCTCTCCCAGAGCGCTTCAGCCGCTGCAACTTTCATGGGCTGGGTTGTGAGGAGGTTCTGCATCTGGGCATGACCGGCAAGAACAACGAGCATGGTTCCGATAAAGGCGTAGATGGCGCCAAACTTCAGGGATGTTTCAAAAGCGTTTCGCTCTTTTGTTCCTCTTCCGAGATGCCATGAACTGACTGCAATAACAAGAAATCCTGCGGTGACAACTCCCCCTGCCAGCACATGCGGAAACTGTTTCCAGAGGCTTGGATTGAAGAGCAGCGCAAAAAAATCGACCATTTCAGCCTGTGAACCATTCGCCGCAATTTTGTATCCAACAGGGGATTGCATAAAGGAGTTTGCAACCAGAATCCAGAATGCTGAAAGGGTTGAGCCGAGGGCCACAATCCAGATGGATGCGGCATGGAGCGCTTTTGGAAGCTTGTTCCATCCGAAGACCCAGATGCCAATGAAGGTCGATTCGATAAAGAAGGCAAACAGTGTCTCGATTGCCAGTGGTACTCCGACAATATCGCCGACAAAGCGTGAGTATGCCGACCAGTTCATACCAAACTGAAATTCCATGACAATGCCGGTGACAACCCCGACGGCAAAGTTAATCAGGAAAAGAGTGCCCCAGAATTTTGTTAAATGCTTGTACTTCTCATTGCCGGTTTTGACATAAGCCGTTTCAAGAATTGCCGTAAAGATCGAGAGCCCAAGCGTTAGCGGGATAAAGAAGAAGTGAAAAATCGAGGTGAAGGCAAACTGGGAGCGCGCCAGAAAAAGTGTATCCATGAGAGATGATGGCAATAGATTCATTTCAAAATATGGGTAACAGCGCCACTCAAAAGCTGAAGCCATATTTTTTAGCAAGCTTCGTAAGTATGGAGAATGCTATACAAAACGCTCACCGGAGCTATTGCGTTCACGGTGAGCATTTCAATATCTCCTGTTTACTCCACCATCAATGCAGCAAGTCCAGTCACATAATCGCCAACAACCGCCTTTTTATCGGTAATGATCCCTCTCAATAATTTGCCAGGGGTGACGTCAAAGGCGTAGTTGAGCACCGGCGTGGTCGGTGATGCCACCTGTGTGCCGAAAATGGTTCTCAGTTCATCGGCGTTGCGCTCCTCAATCGGGATGCAGGTGCCGTCAGGAATGGTAATGTCAATGGTTGATACCGGCGCGGCGATATAGAAGGGCAGGTTGTGGTGCCAGGCGCTGATGGCGTGGGCACAGGTGCCGATCTTGTTGGCCGTGTCGCCGTTGGCGGCAATCCGGTCGGCGCCGACAATACCGAAATCAATCATCCCGCGCTGCATCAGAAATGCCGATGAGGAGTCGGAGATGGAGACAAAGGGTATGCCATCCTGCTCAAGTTCCCAGGCAGTAAGACGGAGCCCCTGCAGAAGTGGACGGCTTTCGGAGGTAATGACGCGTTCAATCAGCCCCTCCTGCCAGGCAAGCCTGATGACGCCAAGCGCAGAACCTGTGCCACAGCAGGCAAGGGTGCCGGTGTTGCAGTGGGTCAAAACATTGAGCTTGCGGGTTTTGAGGATGTGGGCCAGGTCAATCTTGATCTGCTCAACACCGTGGCGCGACATGGCATCGCAGTTCGCTATCTCATCGGTATGAATTTTACTGGCGGCGGCGTTCATTTTTGCAAAGAGCGCCTCAATGGTGTCGGCTTCAAAATTTTCATTATAGACCTTTTTCAGCCGTGCAGCCGCATAAAAGAGATTGACTGCGGTCGGGCGGGACGCTTCAACTTCTGCCACAAGCGCCTTGAAAAAAGGGGGAAACTCCTCTTTGGTGCCCTTGAAACTGTTGATACCGAGGATGATGGTGTAGGCCGCTGCAACGCCAATCAGTGGTGCGCCGCGTACGGCAAGCGTCTTGATAGCCTCTATGGCCTCCCTGTAATCTTTTGTTGCAACGTGTTCTTCCCTCAGCGGCAAGTAACGCTGGTCGAGGTAGCGAAGGGTGCTGTCATTGAATGAAATGGCGTCTATCATACTTGTTTTTTGGAATTAAAGGTTTGCTACAATAGACTTGAAGATGGATGTCATTTTTGGTTCGGCATGGTTGGAGACCTCAATGATCTCTTCGATGCTGACCGATTTGAGGCAGTCGGGGAAGCATTCGTCGGTAATGATGGACATGCCGAAAACCTCTGTTCCCTGGTGTACGGCGGCAATTACCTCGGGTACGGTTGACATGCCGACTACATCGGCGCCAAGGATGCGTAACATGCGGTATTCTGCTCGGGTTTCAAGGCAGGGTCCGGAGAGTGCGACATAGACGCCACGCTGAACCTTGATTCTGTGGTCGAGGGCCACCTGCTCGGCAAGGGCAAGAATTCGGGGAGAGTAGGGTGCGCAAAGGTCAGTAAAGCGTGAGCCGATTTCAGGGTCGTTGGGCCCGATCAGCGGGTTGGTGCCAAGCAGGTTGATGTGGTCGTCGATCAGCATAATTTCGCCTTTTTTGTAGGCAGGATTCAGGCCGCCGCAGGCATTGGTGATACCGAGGGTTTTGACGCCGAGATGCTTCATGACCCTGACAGGAAAGACAATCTGGTGCATGGAGTAACCTTCGTAGTAGTGGAAGCGCCCCTGCATGGCCACAACATTTTTGCCCGAAAGGGTTCCGAAAATCAGCTTGCCATGGTGGGTTTCAACCGTGGACACCGGGAAGTTGGGAATATCACTGTAGTCGAGGGAAAAATCAATATCAATCTCCTTGACAAGGGCGCCGAGTCCTGTTCCCAGAACAATTCCGACAGGGTAGTCGAGGGATGTTTTTTTTCTGATAAAGGCGACTGCTTCCTGAATTTTTGCCTTCTGTGAGATCATGATGGGGTTGTTTTACAGGTTAATTGACAAGGGTTTACAAAGAGTGTTAAAGCTGGTCACGAAGCCATCGCTTTCACCGCCAGCCGAAGATTGCTGTGCCGACACGGATCATGGTCGCTCCCTCATGAATGGCCTCTCTGAAGTCGCCGCTCATGCCCATGGAGAGCTCGGTAAGTTTTGAAGGATCTGGTGAAACCGCTTTCAGCGCGTCAAGCAGGGTGCGCAGTTGGCGAAACTCCTCCTGTGCCTTGACCCTCTCCGGTGAGGCGATGGTCATCAAGCCGCGGAGGGTGATGTTGGGAAGTGAAAAGAGCGCTTCTGCCCTTGAAAGAACCTCCTCCGGAGCCATCCCGTACTTGGATGCTTCGCCGGAAGTGTTGACTTCAAGAAGATAGTCGACCTGCAGGTTGTGCTGGAGGGCCCGTTTTGAGAGCTCTTCAGCCGTTGAAAGCTTGTCGATGCCGTGAATGAGGCTAACCTTGCCGATAATCGAGCGTATCTTGTTCGATTGCAGATGGCCGATAAAATGCCATTCGATTCCCTGATTTTCAAGCAGGGAATCGTCGTGCTTTTCAAGAAACTCCTGCACATAGCTCTCCCCGAACTCGATCTGGCCAGCATCGAATGCCTCCCTTACAAGCGAGGCCGGGTGGGTTTTTGAGACGGCGATCAGACGTACTTCAGCCGGGTCGCGGCCCGCTTCAATGCAGGCTGCGGTGATCTGTTCCCGGATCTCCTCTATGTTGGCCGCAATACTCTCCATTTTTTTTTCAGCCGTTCAAGACTTTACGACTGGAACGATAGACTCTATGACGACAGGAACAAGCGGGTTGTCGTTTGGATCAGTTTTGACGGCAGCAATTTTTTCCACTATATCCATGCCATCTTCAACGACACCGAAAACGGTGTACTGGCCGTCAAGAAATCCATTGTCTGAGTGGTTGATATAGAACTGGCTGCCGGATGATGCTTTCTGTGGATTGTTATCCCTTGCAGCAGCAAGTGTTCCTTTTTTGTTTGGATGTTTGATTTCCGCAGGGATACGGGTCGAGGGTCCACCGGTACCATGCAGGGAGCGTTTCTCCTCATGACGTGAGAGTGGGTCGCCGGTCTGAATCATGAAGCCTTCAATAACCCGGTGAAAACGGATGCCGTCGTAGTAATTCTCGCCAGTGAGCTTGACGAAGTTATCGCGGTGCAGGGGGGTATCGTCGTAGAGGCTGATGGTAATGTCACCAAGGCTTGTCTTGATAATAAACTGTTCGGGCATGTGAAAAATGTTTAGATAACGGTTGCTGGTTATTACAGGTTTCCAGAAATTTGCCAGAGTGAGCGCTGTGCAGCGGCTGCTCCTGTTGTACCAGGATAGTCCGCAACGATTTTTGTATAAAGCTCCGCGGCCTTTTTAAGCTGGTTAATCTGCCGGAAACAGTTTGCCGCATGAGCGAGGTACTGAGCTTTCAGAACGCGGTTTTCAGCCTGCTTTGACGCATCCTGATAGCTTTCGGCTGCCGGTGCAAACTGATTTTTACCGATGTAACAGTCACCGGCTCCAGCAAGGGCCGCGGCGGCAAGATCGTCGTTCTTGATCGACAAGTTTTTGAAAACCTTCAGGGCAGAATCAAACTCATTGCTGGAGTAGTATGCATTGGCAAGCAGCAGATTGGCCATATTGCCACTCGGTGTGCCCGCATATTTTCCGGCGTATTCATCAGCAATTTTTTTCAGTCCGGCAATCTTTCCGTCACCGTTGATGGCGATTTTATACTCTCCACGGTCAAGAAACGGCGTAATCCTTGAAAGTTGCAGTGCCGATTCAAGCTCACTTGTCTGTTGGTATCGCATCCAGAAAAAGATTCCGGCTCCGAGGCAGACAAGAAAGATGAGTGCGCCAATAATTGCCGATTTATACTTGATGGCAATGTAGAGCAGATTGTCTTCTGTTGACGGTTTCATGCCCTGCTGGACGGGAGTGGCGGTACGAATGTTGTTCATGGCTCATTGTTATGGTTGCTGCATCGGTGTCGGCCCTCAACCTAAGCAAGTTTGCGTGATTTTCAAAATAAGAGACAGAGAGAGTAGCTGCCAGGAAAACCCGGATGCTCCGGGGTGCCTATAAGATCTGTAATCTAAACAATTCAATGCTATTCTTTGCAATGCCTTCCGCCGCCTCTTTGAGGGAGATCTCCTTGATGCGTGCAATGGCCGTCGTGACAGCGCTTACCCAGGCAGGTTCATTCCGTTTGCCCCGGTATGGAACGGGCGCAAGGTAAGGTGCGTCGGTCTCGGTGAGGAGATCATCAAGAGAAACCTCTCTTATAACATCCGGCAGCAGGGAGCGTTTGTAGGTCACCGTGCCTGGAATGGAGAGCTTGAGCCCCTTGCGGAGACACTCTTTGGCGATAAGGATGTCGCCCGAAAAGCAGTGCATCACGCCACGCATGGCAGAATGGCTCTCTTCTGAAAGAATGCGCAGCATATCCTCCCACGCATCGCGGCAATGGATAACGACCGGCATGTCGAGCGAGCGGGCCATCTTCAGCATTTCACGGAATGCCTTCTGCTGGGCAGGGCGGTTATGCTCCGGGTAGTGATAGTCGAGGCCGATCTCTCCTATGGCAACCACTTTCGGCGATTGGGCAAGAGAGAACAGTTCCTCAAATACACTCTCTTCGACAGGGTTGGCGGCTTCATGGGGGTGAAGACCGACGTTTGCGTAGATAAAGTCAAAATCGCGTGCAAGTTCAATCGATTTTTTGCTTGAGGCAATGTCAACTCCAGGATCAATGAGCAGTCCGACACCCTCTTCAGTCAGGCGCTTGATCACCTCGTTCCGATCCTTGTCGAACTCCGGAAAGGAGAGGTGGCAGTGGATATCAATGAACATTGTTTGTCACTTCCGGGCTCTCGACTGCAAAGAGCTTGTTATGAAAGAGGATCAACACGCAGGCTCCGATGGTGATGGCTGAATCGGCAATATTGAAAATAGGCCACAAAGAAACCCAGGTACCAAAAACGTGGCCGTGGTAAAGATCGAAATAGATGAAGTCAACAACCCGACCCTGCACCATACGGTCAATCATGTTGCCAATCCCTCCGCCGATGATGAGGGCAAAAGGGAGCAAAAAAAGAGTTGTCCGGTTTTTTGAGCGGATGACATAGAAGAGTACGATTGCCGTAATGAGTCCGGTCAGGAGCAGGAGTACTGCCGGTGGAGCAAATTCAAGTCCGAAAGCCACCCCTCTGTTTTCTGCGTAAGTGAGGGAGAAGAAATCCGGGATAATGGTGATGTTTTGCACTCCATCACGGAGAAAGGTGATGGCAAGTTTTTTTGTCCACTGGTCAAGGGTGATGACAAGAAAGATTAGGGAAAAAAAGAGTTTCATGAGTCAGGATGCCCCGTGGGCAGAGAGGGTTATTGGTTTTGAATCTCTTGCAGAAGCGCCTCTTTTACGGCGGCGGTTGGCATCAGCATGCCAGTCCAGAGGGCAAATGAACGTTCAGCTTGGCCGATCAGCATCTCTATGCCCGATATGGTTGTGGCACCAGCCAGTTTTGCTGCCTGCAGGAGGGGAGTATCAAGAGGATTGTAGACCATATCGTAGACAATCTGACAGGAATGGATAAGCTCTCGCTCAAGAGGGAGAGGAGAGCCGTTATTGCCTCTTGTACCGATTGGCGTGGCATTGACAACAACACGGCACTCGCTCACTTTTTCGGGATTGTCGGAGTGAAGTATCGTGAGATTGTCATGGCCGCTCTCCACAAGCATTGCGCGGGTTTTCTCAGGGTCGCGCACAAAGAGCAGAATCTCTTTTGGAGCAAAAAACCGGTTGAATGCTTCAATCGCAGCCACGGCTGCTCCGCCAGCGCCGAAAATGGAGACGGTTTTGCCCTGTATGCTCTCGCGGTAGGGCAGAAGAGGTGCGGCAAATCCGGCAATATCGGTGTTGTGGCCTATGAGTTTTCCCCGCTCATTGACGATGGTGTTGACTGCCTGAATGGAGGCTGCTTCCATGGAGAGTTCGTCAAGAAAGGGTACAACGGTTTTTTTATAGGGGATGGTGACATTGAACCCTGCTATACCAAGTGCTTTTGCCCCGCGAAGGGCATCATGGATCATGCAGGGATCTGCAATGTTGAATACGGTATAATGGTAAGGAATACCAAGCAGCTCGCAAGCCCTGTTATGGATGAGCGGAGAGTAGGAATAATCAACAGCACGACCGATAAGGCCAAGGATTTTTGTTGCTTTCTTCATGCAATACCAAGCATCCGACGGACAGAATCCTGCTGATAAAGCTCTG